>CBFHNG010000004.1:0-53353 GCA_965657165.1 Flavobacteriaceae bacterium | reverse complement strand
TTCCAAAAAGTCAATGAAGGAGGGTCTTCACAATATTTTTCAAAATCTTCTCTTGAATTTTGCATTAAAAGAAGATTTAGAAGAAGTTTTTAAAGAACAGATAAAGATTACAGTGAATGGTCAAAGTTCGAGAATCTATCAAGACCAAATAGTTCTTAAAAAACGATTTAAAGAGTTAAAAACTAAAAAAGAAACTTTGGATAGTCGATTTGCATTTGGTGAAATAGATAAAGAATTATACAATCGTTTTATTGGTACTGTAACATCCGAATTGGTTGAAATTGAAGAAAAATTGGACGATTTTCAAATTAAAATATCGAACCTAGATAAAAAGGTTTTAGAATTAATAGAATTCAGTAGAAACCTCAGTAATATATGGGTATCTGGAGAATATGAGACCAAATTATCACTTCAAAAATTATTGTTCCCAGAGGGAATAGTCATAGACCCGAACGACAGAACATATCGAACCTCAAATTTGAACCCTATATTTAGGTTAATCCATTTATTTACAAGAGGTAAGGATGATTCCAATAAAAAACGGACTAGTAAAAATACTAGTCCGTCTTGTGTAGTAGCGGGAACAGGACTCGAACCTGTGACCTTCGGGTTATGAGCCCGACGAGCTACCTACTGCTCTATCCCGCGATATTGGACAACAAATATACAATCTTTTTCCTATTTAAAAAGAACTTTTTTAGAAATATCTTCTTATTGCTCTATACTTTGAGCATCTAAAGACTGTAGAACTTGACCTGAACATTGAATATAAAATTGAATAGGATTACAACATACTTCACAATCTTCAATATACGTTTGAGAAGATTGCGACACATCTACCAAAACTGAAACCTGTTCCCAACAATGTGGACACTGATAAAAATACTCTTCCATTAATTGTGTTGTTCTATTGATTCTGTAAGCGCCTCCCACTGGCTCATGAGTTCCTCTAACTTTGCTTTTTTTGCTTGATAAGTATTAAAAAAATTAGGGTCTGCAACTGTTTTGTCATAATTGATTTCGAGTTCTAAATCAATGGCTTTAATTTCTTTTTCCAAAGAAGAAATGGAAGACTCTACCTTACTCAAGCGATTGTTCAACGATTTTAATTGTTTTTGAGCTTCATAGGACTGCTTATTTCTGCTTTTTTTGGATTCTGTTTTTACAATTGTTTTACGTTCAGCTTCACGCAAATTTTCCAATTGACGCTGTTCCAAATAATAGTCGATATCGCCTAAATAAGGTTTGATTTTTTGATCTTTAAACTCATACACGATATCATTTAAACCTTGTAAAAACTCACGGTCGTGTGACACCAGAAGTAATGTGCCTTCAAAGTTTTGTAAAGCAGATTTTAATACGTTTTTAGACTGAATGTCTAGGTGGTTTGTAGGCTCATCCATCACCAAAACATTAAGTGGTTTTAGCAATAATTTGGCTAAAGCCAACCTGTTACGCTCCCCTCCAGATAATACACTAACGTACTTCTCTACGGCCTCTCCACGAAACAAAAACGCCCCTAAAATATCACGTACTTTGGAACGGTTGGTTTCATTGGCTTCATCAATCATGGTATCCAAAACCGTCTTTTTTCCATCCAAATATTCGGCTTGATTTTGGGCAAAATAGCCGACTTGCACATTATGCCCCAACTTGATATTTCCTTCTGCGGAAAGTTCTCCAACTAAAATTTTGGCCAGTGTAGATTTTCCTTGTCCATTCTGACCTACAAAGGCAACTTTCTGACCTCTTTCAACCATTAAATCAACATGTTTTAAAACGTCTAAGTCATCATAAGACTTTGAAACATTATGAGCTTCCAAAACAACTTTTCCAGGTTGAATTGAAATTGGAAAACGCACACTCATCACGCTATTGTCGTCTTCATCCACACGAATGCGTTCTATTTTGTCTAATTTCTTAATGAGCGATTGCGCCATAGTGGCTTTGGAAGCTTTGGCTCTAAATTTTTCAATCAACTTTTCGGTTTGTTCTATCTGTTTTTGTTGATTTTTTTGTGCTGCAATTTGCAAAGATTTTTGTTCGGTACGAAGTTTTAAATACTTGGTGTAAGGTTTAGGCATATCATAAATTTGACCTAAAACAATTTCTATAGTGCGATTTGTAACGTTATCCAAAAACATTTTATCGTGCGAAACAATCACAACTGCCCCTGAATAATTTTTTAAAAATTGTTCCAACCAAATGATCGATTCGATATCCAAATGGTTGGTAGGTTCATCCAAAAGAAGGATATCATTTTGCTGAAGTAGTAATTTAGCCAATTCTATACGCATACGCCAACCGCCAGAAAATGTATCCGTAAGCTTATCAAAATCTTCTCTTTTAAAACCTAATCCAATAAGAATTTTCTCTGTTTCACCTTGATAATTATAACCCCCTAAAATTTCGTATTGTTGTTGTACCTCGTTCAAATCAACCATCAAATCGTGGTAACTTTCACTTTCATAATCGGTGCGCTCAGCTAACTGTGTGTTGATGTTTTCTAATTGACGCTCAAGTGCTTTAAGTTCTGAGAAGGCCTCATAAGATTCTTCCAAAATGGTACGCCCATAAACAAAATCAATATCCTGTTTTAAAAATCCGATTTTTAAATCCTTTTTTTCAAAACTGATTTGACCAGAATTGTGTTCCAGTTCACCAGAAATAATTTTGAGTAGAGTGGATTTTCCAGCACCATTTTTTCCAATCAATCCCACACGGTGTCCAGATTGTAAGCGAAACGATATGTTTTCAAAAAGGTCTTCGCCTTGAAAAGAAATTGTAAGTTGGTGGACGTTTAGCATTTTATAATATAAACTTCAAATTAATTACATTTTTGTACTTTTGAAGCAGTGCAAAAATAACCAAATTCCAATGCTAAAAAAAGGAAATACACTCTACTCTATTTTATTTGGAAAATGCCCAAAGTGTCATAAAGAATCTATGTATAAGAATAAAAATCCGTATCACTTTTCTGACACTCTAAAAATGCATGACTGTTGCAATCATTGTGATACAAAATATAAAATAGAACCCTCGTTCTTTTATGGGTCTATGTATGTAAGCTACGCTGTTGGTATTGCTTTTGCTGTAGCAGCATTTATTATTTCCAACCTATTTTTGGGAACTAGCCTTATGGTTGCATTTTTTTGTATTGTTGGAACATTAGTTGGTTTTATGCCTGTCATTATGCGGTTATCCAGAAATATTTGGATTAATCTTTTTATGAGCTATGACCCCAATTTGGCCAACAAGTCTAAGACTTAAATCTATTGATATCAATTTCATCTGGAAGTGGAACCCCATCTTCTATATAAGCAATTAAATCTTTGGCAATACTTGGTGCTATAAGTACACCTCGACTGCCAAGACCATTCAAGACCAATAAATTTTTATGTGTTTTGTGCTGACCCACTAATGGGCGACGATCTACAACTGTTGGACGAATTCCAGCACGTTGATGAACAACTTTAAAAGAACACGAAATCACTTTTTGAAGTTTTTCTAAAATTTCATTTTTAGCAGATTCTGTTGGCTTATTGCTGTAATCATTCCAAGCATAAGTAGAACCAACAAGGTAATTGTCATTACCAATAGGGATTACAAAAACACTTGATTTTAAAATCACATTTGATTTTAAATCTGGTGCATGAATGACCAATAATTCTCCCTTTGTTCCTTCCAAAGGTAGTGTATTAAAAAATGGATTTTTTTTCATTCCAAAGCCTTCGGCGAAAATGAGATTTTTGGCATTAATTCCTTTATACTGAACTTCATTTGTCACATTTATTGCAGAATAATCAAAAGTTTCTTCAATAAATAAATCTTTAGAATTTAAATAATTACGGTATGAGTTCAAAAGTAATTTGGTGTCTACTCTCCCTGTGAATTGAACTTCTCCATAGCCAAAAGGTGCTCGAACATTTGGATTGTTGTTTTCCATGATTTTTGGAACTAAAAATTGTTGCAACTTTGGTTTATCGCAAGCCAAAAACCAATTATTTTGTTCTTTAATTGAATTAAATATTCTATAAATTGGACGTTGAATGTCTATTTTAACTCCCAACAGAGCCTCTAATTTTTTATAAGCAGAAAGTGCTACAGGAACGTGCAGATCTGCATTCCACGCCATATTGAAGCGTTTGAGGACTACAGGATTGTAAAGGCCACTTGCAACAATTGAAGCTTGCTGAGAGGTGTTACTTACAACTATAAAAGAAATTCCTCGAGTACGCAATTGTTCACAGAGCATCAGCCCAGCAATCCCCGAACCTACAATAAGGTAATCAACTTTCATTTGATAAATTTAATCGACTATTAATTGGTTTTTGTTAAAGTCAATTTTAATATAGTCTCCTAGTTTTCTTAGCGCACTCATTCCTAAAAGATTAGGCGCCTGGTCTGCTAAAGGGTTCACAGCACAAGGAACATTTGAAATTGTAAAGTTCCCAATTGTAATCTCACTAATTACATAAATAATTCCTTTGTTTGTATTACCGCTAGCATCTGAGAAATTAGCATTATCAGTAATTATTTCTTTAATATTACCCTCTGCTAAAAGTGATGAAAAATTCTCTCTTTTCAATAAAACCAAATCAGCACCAGTATCCAAAATCATAGGAATTGTTAGCTGTCCTTGAAAGTTGACTAGGATGCTATAAGCTCCTGGTCCATCTACAATTAGGTCAATAGCATTTGGATTATCATAGTCTGAGCCATCAATAAATTCATCATTCATCCATCGTCCTCGAAGCTCTCCTCCTTTTGCTGTTTTTTGAACACCGTATCCGTTTCTTTTTCCATTTTTAAAAATTCCTTCAAACCTATCTCCATTAATAAATTGAATAATTCCTTTTCCTTCTAGTTTATTATCAGTGAAATTACCAGTTAATGTATAAGACTCATATCTAATCTCCCCTTCGCCATTCAGCTTATCATCTATAAAATTTCCATCATAAGTAATAGAATTTAATTTATCAATATAGAGACCATTAGGACCATTTAATAGGATGTAGACTTTATTATCATCATGTATTTCATTTAATATCCCTTTTTTTAAAAATGAATCCGATTCTAATTTTCCCTCTCCACTGATAGAATCGTTTTTTATTTCCCCCTCAAAAGTCCATCCATTACTAAAATACAGTTTACCCGTACCATTCATTTGACCATTTTCCCATTGACCTTCGTAGCGGTCATATAGATTGCTTCTTTCATATATATATGTTCCAAAATCGTTTTGACAGTTTCCTTCAATACATTGACAGAGTAAAGAGCAATGAACAAAAGCAATTATTAGTATTATAATTTTTTTCATTTAACAGAGTGTTGATTTATAACAAAAATAAAAAAACCCTTTAATTAAAGGGTTTTTGTTTATTCACAACAAATGGAATTAATAACTCCACATGTCTTGTTCTAAATTTCTAATTTTTTCTTTAATGCGTTGTGATTCAAGAAGTTGCATAAGTGCATTTTCAGAAATATAGTCGTTGATTTCACGATCCTCATATACATTATCCTCTTTGTATATATATGCAGAAAAACGTCTTGAATTAATTAAATGATCAAAAGAAATTGGCTTTGATGTATTCTTGTCGTTAAATGCTAGTCCCTCATGAAGTATATTTCTAACATCAGGATAAAAAATCCAAAACAATTCGACATAATCAGGTTTAATGTTGGGGTCATTAATGTCTTGCATAATGGCTTTAGATTTTGGAGTAATTACAATAGGTGCAATTGCAATTGGCCGATAACGCAAATCTGACTGCCTTTTGTCAAAATACCAAACTCCTTTTAATTTATATTTTACCACATCAGCATAGCCAAATATTTCTTCAGAATATTCTTCTTCTGAAAGAAGATTATTTTCGAAGATTAGGTCTTCCATTTTTGCATTATATTCATTAAACTTATCGTTATCAAAATTTGATTCATCAATATTGGCGTATTCACCGACGTCAATACCATTTGCAACCAGAAATTGTTCATAACCTCCTTGACTATTAATTCTCTCTAAACCTATAAAATTGTCAGAGTCACCAGAACGGATTTGTCTGTAACTCATTCTTCTATTTAAATCATCAATGGGCAAGATGTCTTTAAAGTTATCCTTCTTATAAACGGTGTAGTCGCCTTCTAAAGCTCCTTTTAAGAGAAAGTGAATTAATGGTCTTCTTTCATTCCCAACAACCAAAGTATCAATCGGATAATACATAGGGAAGTTGACACGCTCATCAAGATTGATCTCTTCCCATATAGTTTTGGAGAACAAAACATCTTTATCGCTGATATATCCATACGCAAGAGGTGATTCATCAGAATCAACCTCATCAAAGGCATTGGCTATTCCAATTTCGTCTGGCGATTTTGCATTCAAAATATTAGCCTGACTAAAACCAATAAATGATAAAACGAATAGAAATAGAGGTAAACGATTCATAATTTTAATTTGTTAATGTTATTGTTATTGCAGATGCAGGTTTTATGGGAACATTTACCCCTTTAACTCTCACCTTAATATTGTCAATAATCACCATAGATCGTCTAGGTGCATTATTTATCAAATCTTTAGCGATTTGGTTCATTCTGTTACCAGAAACAGTAATTGTTTCACCTAGTACTGTCAAATCAAAAGCCGAAACTGTTGGATTTAAATCGTAGACAAAATCTCCAAAATCTGCAAGGACACGAGATGTTGTCACGTCTCGTTTGTTAAGCTTAACTGATCCACTCTTTCCAGCAATTTTACCTTCTGGTTTAGGAATATTTTTAACTCTGAAAGACTTTTTAGAATTTACTTTATTTCCATCATCAAGTGTTGCGGTCACGCTGACGATTAAGTTATTACTTCCAGCGGGTGGGTTGATAAAGTATTTACCCTGTCCTCCAGCTTTTCGCAATCCAGGTGCAGAAACAGAAACTTTACTATCTGGAACTCCTGCAAATGAAATCGTCATGGGGTTTTCTAAACCTCGGTAAAGGACATTCATTTTATCCGCTGCCACAGAGGCTTCTTTAGGTCGCGGTACAACAACATAGTTACCAACAATAGGGATTTCTAGTGGCTTACCATCTTCAAGAAAAGTGAATTGTCCATCAATAGATTTTTCTCCGATATTACCAACATTGAAGTCGAGCGTTGCTGCACCAGTAGAATCAATTGCACTAGCAATATTAATTTCTTGACCTTGAACAACCAATTTAGTTGGCGTTACATTGGCATATTTCCCTAGAACTACTTTTCCCTGAAACTTTTCTCCTGCAAAAAATGCAGATTTATTAGCTAGAACGATGGCTTGATAGTTTTTCAATGAAACTGCCTCTGTTAATGTATTTCCTAAAAAGAGGTTAAACATGCTTGCTTCTGTTACTTTCACATCGTTTTGCATGGCTGTTAGCTTTGTGTACGATGCAATCGCTGGAAACCCTTTGTAGTTGTAATCCAACCAGTCTATTTTTTTTCCGTCTTTGTTTGTAACTTTTTCGGTACTAAATCGTTTCTCAAATCGTTCAACAGCTTTTTTGTACTTAACGTCAGTTCCTAATACGCCTTTGACATCAGATTTGTATTGTTCAATTCTTGCCAATACTGCTGCGCCTGCTTTAGTAACACGATCGCCAGTAAACCACATTTCGTCAAGAATGTCAGTTTTGTCCATAGCTTCAAAAGGTAATTTCCCTGTTTCTGCATCAATTGTGTATCCTCCATTTTTCAAAAGATCTACCTTGAGAGTTTCAATGTAATTATAAAAATCTTCAGAAATTACATTAATTTGCTGGGCTTTGTTTGCAGCCACCGCAAATTCCTCTGGCTTTTCGTCGCCTTTGGTTATTAAATCATTAAGTAATGCTTCATTGGTTTCTGTAGTAGTCACATTAGACTCTGCAAATTTTGCTTCCATTAACCCAAAAGCTGAGAGCACCTCTTTTGACATATTCATGGCCATCATTGCAATGAATACCAAATACATCAAGTTTATCATTTTCTGTCTTGCAGATACTTTTCCTCCTGCCATAATAATTAGTTTTTTTAGTTATCTAAATATAGTTTTAATAAAAACTAATTATTTGTTGTTCATCGCAGTCAACATACCTCCATATACTCCGTTTAAGGAAGATAAATTGGACGCTAAAGATTCCATTTGTTCTTTTAATTTGAGAGCATTTTCGATAGATTCTGCATTAATTTCAGATTGTCTGTTTGCACTTTCTAGTTGAGCTGAATATAAATTGTTTAATGATTCCATTTGGGCAGTAGCCTTGGCCATTTGCTCATTATAGCTTTTTGAAGCTCCAACTGATCCATCCATAGAGGCTGCCGTTGCATTCAAGTTCTGAATACTATCACCCAAACTTTTTACAAGGGCGCCATCAATTTTAGCTTCCTTAAGTAATGAATCTAGTTTTTTGGTAAGCACACCTTCTGGCGTTTCTTCTTTTCCTTTTTTTGCTTTTGCTGATCCACCTGTCAGTTCTGGGTACACAAGAGACCAATCTAAATCGCCTTTTTGACGTTCAAAAGCAGAATATGTAAATACTAAGGCTTCAACAATCATCCCAATTGTTAAGATTTCAGAGCCATATGGCCAGTGTTGTATTTTAAAGAGAGCACCAACAATTACAATTGCTGCACCAAGTCCGTAGACCATATTTGTGATAGTGATTTTACCTTCTTTTGCCATGATATTAAATTTATAAGTTTAGTGTTAATTTTAGTTTATTTTTTTAATTTGTTGCTGCATTTGCAGTAGCATCTGTTCCAAGATAATCTTGAACTGTACGGAAGCCAATAAAGCTTCGTGCAGAATCTGCATGTTCGTAATCCCTAGAACTTACCTGAAGAAAATAAGCAACATCTTTCCAAGAGCCTCCACGAACAACTTTTCGAGGGTTATCTTTATCGTTTACATTGGGATTAAATGATGCAGAATATTCATAAGATGATGCGTCATAAGATGAGTTTACCCACTCTGATACGTTCCCTGCCATATTATATAAATTGTAGTCGTTGGGTTCGTAAGCATCTGCCTCTACTGTGTACAATGCCTGATCTGCTGCATAGTTTCCTCTTAGGGGTTTAAAATTTGCTAAGAAACAACCTCTGTCATTTTTTGCATAAGGACCACCCCAAGGAAATGCCGCACCATCTAAACCTCCACGAGCAGCATATTCCCACTCTGCCTCAGAGGGCAATCGAAACATATTGACGTTTTGCTTCCCTTTGGATTTTTGATAGCCATTTTTGTAAAGTGTTCGCCACTGACAAAAAGCTTGTGCTTGTTCAAATGAAATTCCAACTACTGGATAATTACCATAAGCTTCATGCCAAAAATAATCATTGAGCATAGGAACATTATAGGCATATTTAAAATCACGAATCCAAACGGTTGTGTCTGGGTATACCTTTACTGGATATTTTTCAACAAAATCGCTACGTTTTAATTCTCTATATTTTGCAGCTTCTTCAATGTCCATGTAAGTATATTCAAATACAAATTGTTCTACATCCCATGTACGCTGACCGTTGTACCACTCGTCTGGTGGTAAATGCATACCATCCATGACTTCTGCGTACAGCTCATCTGGATAATCCTCTGTATCAAAAATGAGATCTACATCTCTATTAATTTGTCGTTGCTCATCACCATATGTGTCAAGCATATAGCGTTGGTAAGGTGTCAACTCTTCTTCATCTCCAGAATCAAGATATGCAAATTGACCAATACCTTCATCTTCTGAAGTTTTTCCTTCTAAATCGGCCATTTCTGCAAGTTTTTCTCTCAAAATAGAATCTCTGACCCAATGCACAAATTGACGATATTCGCTATTTGTGATTTCTGTTTCGTCCATGTAAAAAGAACGCACAGTAACAGTTTTGGTTGGAGCGTCTTGTAAATCAACAACGTCATCATCAGCTTTACCCATCACAAATGCACCACCTGGAATGAGACTCATTCCATAAGGCTTCTCAGGATGCCATCTTTTGCCTTTAACACCAACAAGTTCTCCTTTATCTCTAGAACCACAACTGCTGAAAATGGCAAATGCTAAGGTTAAAAATATGATCTTCTTCATAAGTATTTAATTTGGGGGTAACCCCTAATATTTTAAAGTTCGTAAACTTATTTATATATTTTCAGAATTACAACTTTTTTTTACTTAATAATCCTAATGAAAACATAAAGTATTAATTTTTTTTGCATGCTTTGTACCAACGTTCGGGAATTATACCCTTTGTTGCTTGCTCGTAATCTTCGTGCATACAAGCTAATAACGAATATTTTCTTTGTTTAGTATCTGCAAAGGCTAAAAATGGTGTTTCAATCCACCAACGGCCAGTTTTTAAACTCTTATAAAATACCAATTCTTGGCCCTCAACTAATACAGTGTATTTGTTAAAATCATCTGTATTTTGAAATTGATCATCTTTCTGTCGACAACAATATCCTTCTATAAAATACCAAATCATTTGTGCAATAAGCATTGATGTGGCTTCATCATCTGGCGATGGGTTATATTCGTAGATACCAAATGATGATACTCTGTTACTTATACCAGCATAACGTGAAATGGCGCATATTTCTTTCCCATCAAAACCATTTGGAGAGTATTTTTGTTTGATACTTAATTCAGAGGATTTAACAGATTTTAAATCAATCGTTACCAAATCCGCATCTCGAAGTGCAGGTTCTACAGTTTTTATGTTCTTATTTATATTTCCTAAACGATAGTATTCAAAATATAATTTTTCCATTAAGTCTATTTCCTCTTGAGCATTGAAATACGTTTGGTAGCCTAATGTGGTATAATTAAACAAGTTATAGGGCTTTTCAAGAATAACTTTCCCTATGTAGCTTGTGTTTGTAATGGGTTTTGAAGAATCACCTAAATCAAAACTTTTGTCAATATTTACAATATTTATCATTGGTCTAATGGTGTCATAAGCACGATAATTTGCATAGGTGAGGTCTTGACTTCCACCAATAATTATTGGAATAATTTTTTGCTCAAGCAAGGATTTTATAAGTTGACTTACAGCAAAATAAGTGTCATTTACTGATGCGCCATTTTTTAAATCCCCTAAATCTACTATGTTTACACTCCAATTTCCGGGAAACAAAGAATACAATGATTTTCGAACTTCATCGAGTTGAAAAGTTTCTCCAATATCGTCAGTTGCATTTCTAGTTTCAAGAACGCCAAAAATTGCAATATTTACATCCTTTAAATCTGGAAGGGTTTGGGAGGTATGAAGTTTTAACTTTCGGCCAAGCGACTGAAAATGAGACAATTTGATGGATTCGAAAAGGCGATCAGAGACTGGAGTAAGTAAACTAAAATCCATTGTCTATTTCTTTTTTTTTCGACTTCGTGATACTTTTTTTGGGGTGTTTTTTTCTAATAGCACTTTGACTTCTTCCAAAGTAAGTTTAGATGCATCAACCGATTTTGGAAGTTCGATTTTTATTTTTCCTTTTATGACGTTATGTCGGCCCCAACGTGCTTTTTCAACACGAATCCCTTCATCTTCCCAGTCATGGACAATTTTGTCAATTTCTTTTTGAATCTTGTCTTTTATTAAAGTCTCTATATCGTCAGATGAAAGATGATCCCAATCGTATTTTTTATTGACATTGATGAACATATTATTCCACTTAATAAAAGGACCAAAACGCCCTTTTCCCTTTTGGACTGGAAGTCCTTCGTATTCATAAATTGGTGCGTCAGCCTTTTCCTTTTCCTTAATTAGTTCTATGGCTTCATCCATTTCAACACTCAGTGGATCTACACCCTTTGGCAGGGAAATGAATTTTTTACCGAACTTGACATAAGGGCCAAACCTACCATTATTGACTAAAACATCTTCTCCTTCATATACACCCAAATCTTTTGGGAGTTTAAATAAATCTAATGCCTGCTCAAAAGTAATTGAACTCAACTGCAATGTTGGAGGTACACTAGCAAAAACTTGCTTCTCTTCCTCATCCGCAGTTCCAATTTGTGCCATGGGCCCAAACTTCCCTAAACGAACACTAAGTTGTCTACCCGTAGCTGGATCTGTTCCTAGAATTCGTTCACCAGACTCTCTGTTGGCATTTTCTCGAACATCCTCGACTTGAGAATGAAAATCACCATAAAAAGATTTCATCATTTTGGTCCAATCGGCATTTCCGGTGGCTATTGCATCAAAATCTGCTTCAACTTTGGCTGTAAAATTATAATCCAAAATTGCTTCAAAATGATTTACTAAAAAGTCTGTAACAATCATTCCTATATCTGTTGGAACAAGCTTTCCTTTGTCCGAACCAAAATTCTCAGATAGCGTTTTTTCTTCTAAAATGTTGTCTTTGAGTGTCAACAAACGATACTGTCGTTCCTTGCCCTCTACTGTTCCTTTTTCTACATAATTTCTATTTTGAATTGTTGAAATTGTAGGGGCATATGTCGATGGGCGACCAATACCTAATTCTTCTAATTTTTTTACCAATGAGGCTTCCGTAAATCTATATGGTGGTCTTGAAAAGCGTTCGGTTGCAGTGATATAATTATTTGTCAGTTTTTCATTAACAGACATTGCAGGTAGCATACCTTCTTGTTCGGTATTTTCGTCGTCTGTCCCTTCAAGATAGACTTTTAAAAATCCATCAAACTTAATAACTTCTCCATTTGCTGTAAATGCTTTATCGTGGTTTGAAGTAACAATTTTAACGTTAGTACGCTCCAATTGGGCTTCACTCATTTGTGAAGCAATCGCACGTTTCCAAATAAGATCATACAATCGAGCCTGATCGCGCTCCAGATTGACTGAATGCGTCGAGAAATTTGTTGGCCTAATAGCCTCATGTGCTTCTTGAGCACCTTTAGATTTACCTTTAAAATTTCGTGTTTTACTATAATTTTCACCAAATGCAGACACAATTTCTTTGGCGGCTGCATTTCGGGCTTCTTGAGATAAATTTACACTATCTGTTCTCATGTAAGTAATCAATCCTGCTTCGTATAAACGTTGCGCCATGTTCATGGTTTTACTTACAGAAAAATATAGTTTTCTAGCCGCTTCTTGCTGAAGTGTTGATGTTGTAAACGGAGGTGCAGGTGATTTTTTTGCTGGTTTTTTATCTAACGTAGCAACAGAAAATAATGCGTTTTTGTTACTTTCCAAAAATGCATTTGCTTCTTCTTGAGTATCAAACGGTTTTAGGAGTTTGGCTTTAAATATTTGCCCTTTGGAAGTTGTAAATGCCGCATCAACTTTGAATGATGCTTTGGGCTGAAATGATTGAATTTCACGCTCACGCTCAACAATTAATCGAACAGAAACAGACTGTACCCTTCCAGCAGAAAGTCCACCTTTGACCTTGCGCCAAAGTACTGGCGAAAGTTCGTAACCTACAATTCGGTCCAGAACTCTACGTGCTTGTTGGGCATCAACTAAGTCATAGTCTATACTTCTTGGATTTTGCACTGCTTTTTCTATAGCAGATTTTGTAATTTCATGAAAAACAATTCGTTTTGTTTTGGATTTGTCTAGCTTAAGGGTTTCTGCTAAGTGCCATGCAATGGCCTCTCCTTCTCGATCTTCATCACTTGCGAGCCATACAACTTCTGCTTTTTTTGCCAAATCTTTGAGTTTCTTAACAACAGGTTTTTTGTCTTTTGTAACTTCATATTTTGGTTTAAAATCTCCTTCAACATCTATTCCTAGTTCTTTGGATGGAAGGTCTGCAATGTGCCCAAAGCTAGATTCCACTTTAAAGTCTTTCCCAAGAAATTTTTCTATTGTTTTTGCCTTTGCAGGCGACTCGACAATTACAAGATTTTTGGCCATAAATTTTTTTATTGAGGGAACAAATGTAGTCGAATTTTTCAATTTTGTTTTTTAATTTTTTCCCAAAATTCGTTTTTTACCAAAAAAAATACTTTGGTAAAGTTTAAAAATGTATAATCTAACTACCTATAAATCAATAGTTTATAATTGATTTTCCAAACTCTCAAAAGAAATGATTTTTTTATACAAAACATAAATTGGTAGTTGTAAAAAACAACTAAAAAACAGTGCTCCTAGCCCGCAAGTGAATATAATTAGGATGTATAAAGTGATAATATTAAGTAATGTAATTGCAAAGGTAATCCCCCATTTTTTGTGTCCAAGTGCAAATGAGCTTTTTATAACTTCTGTAATGGATAGTTCTGAGTTGTATACATAAAATGGTGTGACAAACATGAGCGGAATCATAACATAAAAAATTGGAAACACACACATAAGTACCGCTAAAATTGCAACTCCAAAGTTGGCCAAAACCAACAGAATTGATTTTGTAAATCTACCGTTCCTAAAAAAATATAAAAACTCAGAAAATATAAAATCTTGTCCTTTGTCCATTTGTCCTACAATCCTAAAAAAACCAAAAGATAGTAGCGATGAAATGATTCCAACAACAAAAGTTAACATATAATATATGATGAGAGCCGATCCATCTTGTTGAGCCAAGGCATCATCAGTTAATATGTTTTGAATATTGAACTGAGAACTATAATCAACCCCTGCATCCTGTAAAATGCTAAAATTTAAAAATAGAAGTGGCATGCTTATCCCAATAGATAATAACTGAAGAAGAAATCCTTGTAGCCAAACTTTTTTAAATACTTGAACAGATTCATTAAACAAATCACCAAAATCAATTCTTGGTGCTTCAGCAATTTTTTTTGAAATATTATTAAACGATGACATTGGTTTGGTTTTTTTGAATAACCAAATTAAAACTAAATTTATATTAAAATAGTAACAGAAAACATGACACTTTGTCATAAAAAAGAAAAATATTGTATCTTTGCACACTTATTGTTCCAGATGAGACAAATGTAGATATGGAAAAAGTTATTGACGAAAACAAACAAGGTACCTCGCTAGAATTGGCTATTAAGCCAGATAACAGTAAAAAATTATTCATTGAAAGCTACGGCTGTCAAATGAATTTTAGCGATAGCGAAATTGTAGCTTCAATACTTCAAAAAGAGGGGTTTAATACCACATCTCAACTTGAGGATGCTGATTTGGTATTGGTCAATACATGCTCAATAAGAGATAAAGCGGAACAAACTGTTCGAAAACGTCTAGAAAAATACAATGCTGTAAAGCGTCAAAATCCAAAAATGAAAGTTGGAGTTCTTGGGTGTATGGCAGAACGTTTGAAGAGTAAATTTTTAGAAGAAGAAAAAATAGTTGACCTCGTGGTTGGCCCAGATGCCTACAAAGACTTACCAAACCTCATTGCAGAAGTAGAAGAAGGTCGAAATGCAGTAAATGTCATCTTATCCAAAGATGAAACATACGGCGATATTGCTCCAGTTCGATTGAATTCCAATGGTGTTTCTGCGTTTGTATCTATCACTCGGGGTTGCGATAATATGTGTACATTTTGCGTCGTCCCATTTACTAGAGGTCGCGAGCGCAGCAGAGATCCACAGAGTATTTTGGAAGAAATCAATGATTTAGCCCAAAGAGGATTCAAGGAAGTGACACTCTTAGGACAAAACGTCGACAGCTTTCTGTGGTATGGTGGTGGACTAAAAAAGGATTTTTCAAAAGCATCTGATTTACAAAAAGCAACTGCTGTAGATTTTGCAGCCTTGCTTGAACTCTGTGCCAAAGCACAACCAAAAATGCGTTTTCGTTTTTCGACATCAAATCCACAAGACATGTCTTTGGATGTCATTAAATCAATGGCTAAATACGATAATATTTGCAACTATATCCACTTGCCGGTTCAGAGTGGTAGCAACAACATACTAAAAGCGATGAATCGCCAGCACACTCGCGAAGAATATTTTGAGTTGATTGATAATATCAAAACACTTTTACCAGATTGTTCAATTTCTCATGATATCATATGTGGCTTCCCCACAGAAACTGAGGAAGATCATAAGGACACCTTAAGTCTTATGGAATATGTAAAATATAGTTTTGGTTATATGTTTGCCTATTCTGAGCGCCCAGGCACATTAGCTGAACGCAAAATGGAAGATGATATCCCTGAAGAAGTCAAAAAGCGACGCCTTAGTGAAGTTGTAGAATTGCAACAAAAACACAGCTTGCACAGAAGTCAAGAATTTTTAAATCAAGTCACAGAAGTTCTTATTGAGAAAACATCCAAAAAATCTGATGCTGAGTGGTCGGGTAGAAATCCACAAAATACAACTGTTGTTTTTCCAAAAGAAAACTATAAAGTAGGTGATTTTGTTATGGTAAAAATTGAAGATTGTACCAGTGCTACTTTGAAAGGAAAAGCTATTGGGTATTCAAAAAACATGTAAGGTATGGAAACTGTTCAATCTATAAAACAACGCTTTGGAATTATCGGGAACGACAAAGGTCTAAATCGTGCTATTGAAAAAGCAATTCAAGTAGCACCAACAGATATTTCTGTTTTGGTTACTGGAGAAAGTGGTGTTGGAAAAGAAGTTGTACCAAAAATAATACATCAACTTTCCCACAGAAAACATGGAAAATATATAGCCGTAAACTGTGGTGCAATTCCAGAGGGCACCATTGATAGTGAGCTTTTTGGACACGAAAAAGGCGCATTTACAGGAGCTACACAAACACGCTCGGGATATTTTGAAGTCGCCGATGGGGGTACTATTTTTTTGGACGAAGTTGGCGAACTTCCTCTTACCACACAAGTTCGTTTATTACGAGTACTAGAAAATGGAGAATTTATAAAAGTTGGTTCGAGTAAGGTTCAAAAAACAGATGTGCGTATTGTGGCAGCAACAAACGTTAATATGTTTGAAGCCATCGAAAAAGAAAAATTCCGTGAGGATTTGTATTACCGACTAAGTACTATAGAAATTCCTATTCCTGCGCTGCGCAAAAGAAAAGATGATATTCATTTGTTATTTAGAAAATTTTCGAGCGATTTTGCATTGAAATATAAAATGCCAACGATTCGTTTGAATGATAATGCTATTCTATTGCTTCAAAACTATCGTTGGTCGGGAAATATCAGGCAATTACGAAATGTTGCCGAACAAATTTCTGTTTTAGAATCCTCTAGAATGATTGATGCTAGCACCCTTAAAACCTATCTTCCAAATTTTGGAAATCAACTTCCAGCAGTCATCAAAAAAGAAAAAACCGAAGGCGATTTTAGCACAGAACGCGAAATTTTGTACAAAGTTCTTTTTGATATGAAAAGTGATTTGAATGATCTCAAAAAACTTACAATGGAACTGATGCAAAATGATAACTACAAAGACGTTCAAGAAAAAAACGAACATCTCATTCAAAAAATATATAGTGATCAATCGTCCAACAATACTTCTCAAAAAGAAGAAGTTTTGGCGCTATCAGGACATAGAACCAATGAACCTGCAATTGAAATTGTTGATTCAAAAGAAAAATTTGATTTTATTGAAGATGTTGAGGAAGAGGAAGAAACACTATCTTTACATGACAAAGAAATAGAATTGATAAAAAAATCTCTGGAACGGCACAATGGCAAACGAAAACTTGCCGCAGACGAACTTGGTATTTCGGAACGCACGCTGTATAGAAAAATAAAGCAATATGATTTATAAAACGCTACGCACAGTTTTTTTGTTTGGAGTTTTCACTACCTACGTTGGGTGTGGTGCGTATTCATTTACTGGGATTTCAATAGACAGCAACACCAAAACTTTTCAAGTCAATTATTTTCAAAATACCGCTGCGCTTATTGAACCAGGAATTGAACGCGATTTTACGCTTGCCCTTCAAGATTTGATTTTAAATCAAACCAATTTGGACTTAGTAAAATCCAATGGTGATATTATCTATGAAGGTGAAATTGTAGAATATAGAATTGCTCCAACAACGGCAACTGCCAACAATACTGCTGCTCAAAACAGATTGACAATTACGGTAAATGTTCGTTTTATAAATACAAATGATGAAGAAGCTGATTTTGAAAAACGGTTCTCATTTTTTTATGATTATTCAGGAAGTGCACAACTTATTGGCTCCCAAAAAACAACAGCCATTACAGAAATTTACGAACGTTTAACACAGGACATCATAAATGCTTCACTAGCTAATTGGTAATAATGAACACATTAAACTTCACAAAATTATTGCACTCGCCTTCAACATTGAAGAAAAAACAGCTGGCATCAATTGAATCACTGATTGAAGAATTTCCATACTTTCAATCTGTTCATGCATTACATCTAAAATGTTTGAAATCTACTGAAAGTTATAAATATAACAAAGCATTAAAAACTACTGCAGCTTATACCACAAATCGCAGTATTTTGTTCGATTTTATCACATCTGAAGCATTTCTTCAAAATATTATTTCTGATCAAATAAAAAATAATCACGAAGGTCTAAAAACACTCGAAGTAACTGACTATCAGGATATTTCTAATCATTTAAAAAGAGAAGAACCACTACTCAAAATGAGGGTTGACTCTACAAAAGAAGTTGATGATTCAAACCCTAACGCTGCTAAAATATTAAATCTTGGGGCACCATTAGAATTTGACAAAAACGACACATTGTCTTTTGTGCAATGGCTACAATTGACAAAAACTAAACCAATCGATCGATCGGAAAACAAGAAAGAAACGTCTTCAAAACAATCTAAGAACTTTGATTTGATTGATGCTTTTATCTCAAAAAATCCTAAAATAAAACCTGTAGAAAAAGAAGGAATTATTGAGAATATTGCCGAGCAAAGAACGGAGGAGCCCGAGCAATTGATGACCGAGACGCTGGCACGAATTTATCTAGAACAAAAAAACTACGAAAGAGCCATTCAATCCTACACAATTTTAAGTTTGAAATATCCAGAAAAAAGTGGTTTATTTGCAGACCAAATTAAAGCAATACAGCAATTACAGGAAAAAAATAAAAACTCATGAATACGTTTTCAATATTTTTGGTATTAATAGTCATCGTCGCATTTTTATTAGTGGTAGTGATTATGGTACAAAATCCAAAGGGTGGAGGTCT
The DNA here is from genome assembly GCA_965657165.1 of Flavobacteriaceae bacterium. Classification (GTDB taxonomy): domain Bacteria; phylum Bacteroidota; class Bacteroidia; order Flavobacteriales; family Flavobacteriaceae; genus UBA3537. The sequence continues at coordinate 34,350 of CBFHNG010000004.1, read as the reverse complement.
ATCTTCATCATTTGGTGGTGGCGGTGGCCAGCAACTCGGTGGTGTCAAAAAAACAACAGATTTTCTAGACAAAAGTACTTGGGCACTTGCAACTCTACTTTTGGTATTGATTTTACTTTCAAATGTTGCCATAGGTGGTGGCTCTAGTAACAATCAAGAATCAAAAGCGTTAGATTCAGAAAGTACAACAGTACCAGCAGTTGATGCCTCTGCCGAAGATATCCCTTTAACTGAAGAAACTAGTGAGGACTCAGAGTAAAATCTGAAGAAAAAATATTTAAAAATGTCAACACTTAGTTGGCATTTTTTTTTACTGAAAGTTTGTCAGTCTTATTTCTAATGGCATAATTTTGGTAAAATCAAACACGAATATTAAAATAACAAAAAAACATATGGCTTTAAAAATCAAACCTTTAGCAGATCGAGTTCTAGTGGAACCAGTGGCTGCTGAAACCAAAACCGCTTCTGGAATTATCATCCCTGATAACGCCAAAGAGAAGCCACAAAAAGGAAAAGTTGTTGCCGTAGGTAATGGCACAAAAGACGAAAAAATGACCGTAAGTGTTGGCGATACTGTACTGTATGGTAAATATGCAGGTACAGAGCTAAAATTTGAAGGTCAAGATTATTTAATCATGCGAGAGAGCGATATTCTCGCCATTGTTTAATTTATAAAAAACAAAAAAAATGGCAAAAGACATACAATTTGATATAGATGCACGCGATGGCCTCAAAAGAGGTGTTGACGCACTAGCAAATGCAGTAAAAGTAACACTTGGACCAAAAGGTCGAAATGTGATTATCAGTAAAAGTTTTGGAGCACCTCAGGTAACTAAAGATGGTGTTTCTGTTGCAAAAGAAGTAGAATTAGAAGATGCTCTCGAAAATATGGGAGCTCAAATGGTAAAGGAAGTTGCTTCAAAAACCAATGACTTGGCTGGAGATGGAACAACAACTGCAACTGTTTTAGCGCAAGCTATCGTAAAAGAAGGTTTAAAAAATGTGGCTGCGGGCGCAAATCCAATGGATTTAAAGCGAGGTATTGACAAAGCCGTTGAAACCATTGTTGCAGACTTGGAAAAACAAGCTAAAAAAGTTGGAAATTCATCAGAAAAAATCATGCAGATTGCATCAATTTCTGCAAATAATGATAATACTATTGGTGAACTTATTTCAAAAGCTTTTGATAAAGTTGGTAAGGAAGGAGTAATTACTGTAGAGGAAGCCAAAGGTACAGACACTTATGTAGATGTTGTTGAAGGTATGCAATTTGATCGTGGCTACCTGAGCCCCTATTTTGTTACAGACTCAGACAAAATGATTGCCGATTTGGAAAATCCATACATTTTATTATTTGATAAGAAAATTTCTAATCTTCAAGAAATACTTCCAATTCTAGAGCCTGTTGCTCAATCTGGTCGACCATTACTTATTATTGCTGAAGATGTTGAGGGACAAGCCCTTGCCACTCTTGTAGTAAATAAATTAAGAGGGGGGCTAAAAATTGCTGCTGTAAAAGCACCTGGTTTTGGTGACAGACGCAAAGCAATGCTAGAAGACATCGCTATTCTTACAGGAGGAACTGTTATTTCTGAGGAACGTGGTTTCTCTCTTGAAAATGCAGATTTAGATATGCTCGGAACTGCTGAAACCGTAACCATTGACAAAGACAATACAACCATTGTCAATGGTACAGGAAAAGCAGCAGACATCAAAGCCCGAGTGAATCAAATTAAAAGTCAGATAGAAAGCACTACAAGTGACTACGATAGAGAAAAGCTTCAAGAACGTTTGGCCAAATTGGCTGGAGGTGTCGCTGTACTTTACGTTGGTGCTGCTAGTGAAGTTGAAATGAAAGAAAAGAAAGACCGTGTTGACGATGCACTCCATGCAACTCGCGCTGCAGTTGAAGAAGGTATTGTTGCTGGTGGTGGTGTAGCACTTGTTCGTGCTCAAAAAACATTAGAAAAAATCAGCGATGTCAATCTTGATGAAGTCACTGGAATTCAAATTGTTTCGAGAGCTATAGAAGCACCATTGCGTACAATTGTAGATAACGCTGGCGGCGAAGGTAGTGTAGTGATCAACAAAGTCCTTGAAGGAAAGGGCGATTTTGGTTATGATGCCAAAAGTGATGCCTATGTTGATATGCTAAAGGCAGGAATAATTGATCCTAAAAAAGTAACACGTGTTGCTTTAGAAAATGCAGCATCTGTTGCGGGTATGATTCTTACTACTGAATGTGCTCTTGTTGATATTAAAGAAGATGCACCTGCAATGCCACCAATGGGCGGTGGCGGAATGCCAGGAATGATGTAAAAACATCACAAACAACAATAAAAAAAGCGCTTCTTTTGAAAGCGCTTTTTTTATTTAAGGCAAATTAATTAGACCCCTGAGCTTCGCTAATTTCTTTTTCTCTGTACTTACAGCAAAAATGTAAAGTATCATAAACCTCATCTTTTGCTTTAGTGGATTCTGTGTCATGTCCTACCTCTGCTATATTTGAATTAATAGTTTCTAAATTCACTTTTCGTTCGTCATAAATTAGACTCAATTTGTGAGTTTCAACATTCCAAACAGCCGATTTTACTCCTTTTGTTTTTAAACAGGCTTTTTCTATTCTGTTTTTACACATCATACAAACACCATCAACTTCAATAGTGGCTTTTGCATTTTTGTTTTGGGCATAGCCTATTGACGATATCATCAGCAATAGGACCGTAAATTTTATAAGTTTCATAATATATTATTTTTAATTTAATTTAAATCTTAATCCTGCATAGTACATGTCACCAAAAATTGGACCATATACAAAAGTACTATCAAAGTTTGCACCAAACGGATTATTAGCACTCAAAATCGGATTTTCCTGTCTTACATTTGTAATATTTTCTCCTCCAAGATACACCTCAAACTGATCAGAAAACACTTTTGTAACCTGAGCGTTTAAAGTAGAAAATGTAGGGGAATGGGAATTCAAACGAAATGCCTCTGGACTTTGCATTGTGGACGAAAAACGCTGCTCTCCTATCCAATTATAGGTTGCATCAAATTTCCAAAGACCTCCTTTTGTTGAAGGTTGTGTTTCGTAGGACACATTGACAAATACACGATGTTTGGGCATCAAAGGTTTTTGTAATTTTCCACTTTGATATTGTGTTTTAACATCATAATATTTATAGGCCGATTTGAGATCCAATCGTTCTAATGGTGTATAGTTGAACTCCAATTGAAAGCTATTTGCAAAGCTCTCCCCATCCACATTATAAAAATTAATTTCTGTAGGGGTTTCATAATCTACAACCACTTGATTTTGAAAATCTGTTCTATAAAAATCAATATTTATATCTGCTTTTCGGTCAAATATCTGAAAGCCTTGCAAAAATGAAATCCCATAATTCCATGCAATTTCAGGATTTAGTCCATAGATATTACCCCCAATATTTTGAATATTTATGGTTCGTGATGAGGCAAACAAACGTTGATTTTCTGCAAAGATATTGGCTGATCGCTTACCACGTCCAAATGAAAATCTAAGCGCCGATTTTTCCCAAGGGGTATAACGTGCATGAAAACGAGGCGTAACAAATGTTCCCATCAAATTGTGGTGGTCTATACGAACTCCAGCTGTTAGGTTTATGTCGTCTAAATTATCAAAAGAATATTCGAAAAACCCTCCAATAGAGTTTTCATTTCGTGAATAATCTGTTATATTCACTTGCTCTTCGTAGGTATCATGTGAAAAACCAATTCCTGTTTTTATTTTATGACGTGAATCACTGATAATTGAATTATAAACCAAATTGGTATATACGCTTTTATGATCTATTTGATAAATTCTATTCCCAAAGTAAGAATCTTGTTTATGGTTGCTAAAAGCAACTTGAAGTCCTAGACTTTGATAAGGAATTTTGGGATTCACATATCCAAATTTTCCAGAAAAATCAAATCGTCTGGTATCCACTTCACTCCCCCAAACAGCGTTGCCAAATTTGTGAATATTGGGGTCGTAGTTTATTTGACCCGATTGTTTTTTATCATCCAAAAATCGAAAATTCAAAAAACTAATCAATCCCTTTTCAAGATTGGTGTATTGCCAACGGTTCATGACATTAATTTGATTCCCAACAGGTAAATCCAAAAATGAATCTCGGTTATTATCAAATTTTTCGCCGCGTCTGTCACCATGAATATACACCCCAGTACTCCATTTTTCGTTCAATTTGGTATTAAAATGGGTGTTGAGTTCCAAACGGCCATTAATTGAGCCATATGCATTTACAAAAAACTTTTTATCTGTTAAAGGTTTAACAAGTTCTGCGTTAATTTGACCAGCGATGCTTTCAAAACCATTGGTAACGCTTCCAGCACCTTTTGTTACCTGAATGCTTTCCACCCAAGTTCCTGGAATAAAGCTGAGACCATAGGCTTGTGATGCCCCCCTGACCGAGGGTACATTTTCAGTTGCTATTAAAATATATGGACTTGTAAGGCCAAGCATTTTAATTTGCTTTGTCCCGGATATAGCATCTGTAAAATTGACATCAATTGATGGATTGGTCTCAAAACTTTCTGATAGATTACAACATGCCGCTTTCAGCAGCTCCTTGCTACTGATAGTTGTAATATTTTGCGAGGCGAGGTAGGACGTTGCCGATGCTTTTTTTCGAGTCGAAACCGTCACTTCCTCCAAATCATCGGTGGATTGCAACAGAATGTGAATAACTGTATTTGGATTTTTTACATCAATTGTTTTTGATTTATAGCCCACATAGCTTATGATTAATCTTTTATATGAAGATTCATAAGGCAATGTAAAATTGCCATCAATATCGGTGATAGTGCCCACCGAAGTGCCCTCCCAAATGACATTGGCGCCAGGAAGTGGAAGGTGTTTCCCTTGTGGCGAGGGTTCCATGACCATCCCTTTGATTTTGTCTTGTGCAAAAAAGAAGGCAGGCATGAAAAATAAGATGATGAATAGATTTTTCATTATTATAAATTTAAAATTATTTTTAAAGAATTGGGGTATACATATTGATGTATACAACATACTCCTAAAGGAGTTGGATTTAAAAAAAATAATCTAGATCAAATCAGAAAAACCTGATTGCGCAGCTGTATGTCGAATATCAGTGGCGGAGGGTTGTAGTTGGAATACGAAAGTTCTTTATCTGTTTCAAAAATGTAATCAACAGGGATTTGAATCGATGGTGTTGCAACAAAAAATGGCAGGGTTGTAAATTCAGAAACAAATGCGTTTTGGTAATTATCAAATCCATCCACCAAAATACTTATTGTTTTACAACACGATTGCTTTGTAAATTGTAACGTATTGTCCTTTGGAACGTCAACTTTACAACAAGTTTCAACTTTAGATACAACCGAAACATCTACCAGATTTGACCCACAAAAATGTTGTTCTATTTTAAAAGAAAACGAGGAGAATACCACAGCAAGTGCCATGGTAGTAGATATTATTTTTGAGAACACAGAATGTTTCATAGTGCAAATTTATAATTTTTTACAAAACCAGAGATTGGAATACTGTTATTATTAATAAAACTTTAACTCGTGTTTAATCTTTTGATTTAATATTTTTGAGAAAAAATTATTCCATGGATTTACAATCTTTAAAGCCAACGATAACACAATTAATCGAGAACTCTGCAGATGTTGATTACACATTATTAGATATTTGCAAACTCCTAAAAACAAAAGTATCTTATTACGATTGGATAGGGTTTTATTTTAAAAATGGTAATAAAAACGAACTCAAACTAGGGCCCTATGCTGGTGCGCCTACAGATCATACCATAATTCCTTTTGGAAAAGGGATTTGTGGACAAGTGGCGGTGAGTAACAAAAATTTTGTAGTGCCAGACGTTAAAGCACAAGACAATTATATTGCCTGTAGCATTACGGTTAAATCTGAAATTGTAATTCCCATTTTTGTTGATGGACAGAATATTGGACAGATTGATATTGATTCTAACACTTTAGATCCCTTTTCTAAAAAAGATGAAGAATTTCTGGAATTTGTGTGTGCACAAGTCGCCACATTGCTTTAGATGTTAATAACTCCTGTTTTTGTTTAAAAATTATATTGTATTTCATGAAAATCACGATTTTAATTGCGCCTAATTTTCCTATTTTTGAAACTTAAAATTTCCACTAAAAATGAGCCAAAACAAAACAATATCTTCCGCATTAATTTCAGTATTTAGCAAAGATGGCCTAGAACCCATCGTGAAAAAATTAAACGAACAAGGCGTTACTATTTATTCTACTGGTGGGACCCAAAAATTCATTAACGATCTTGGTATTGATGTTGTTCCTGTTGAAGATATAACAGACTATCCCTCAATTTTGGGTGGACGTGTAAAAACTCTACACCCAAAAATTTTTGGTGGAATTCTGAACCGTCAAGACAACCCCTCTGATGTAGAAGAAATGAACAGCTTCAATATTCCACAAATTGACCTAGTTATTGTGGATTTATACCCTTTTGAAAAAACTGTAGCCTCTGGAGCAAGTCATCAAGATATTATTGAAAAAATTGACATTGGTGGGATTTCATTGATTCGTGCTGCTGCCAAAAACTTTAAAGATGTCTTATGTGTATCTTCAGTAGACGATTATGCAGAACTTCTAGATTTGATTTCAAAAGATAATGGTTCTATTTCTTATGAAGATCGCCAACGATTTGCTACAAAATCATTCAATATTTCATCTCATTATGATAGTGCCATTTTTAATTATTTCAACCAAAATAATGAAGAAGTTGTTTTAAAATTAAGCGAGCAAAATGGAAAAACATTGCGCTATGGTGAAAACCCTCACCAACAAGGATTTTTCTTTGGAAATTTTGACGAAATGTTCGACAAATTACATGGTAAAGAATTAAGTTACAACAACTTACTTGATGTCGATGCTGCTGTAAATTTAATGAACGAATTCTTGAATGAAGCTCCAACTTTTGCCATTCTAAAGCACAACAATGCTTGTGGTTTGGCGCAAAGAGACACACTACACCAAGCTTATGTAGATGCATTGGCCGGCGATCCTGTATCTGCTTTTGGTGGAGTTCTAATATGCAATACTGAAATTGATTTAGCAACCGCCGAAGAAATCCACAAATTATTTTGTGAAGTTGTGATTGCACCAAGTTTTAGTGTGGAAGCTTTAGAACTTTTGAAAGGCAAAAAAAATAGAATTTTATTGATTCAAAAATTAACAGAATTGCCTAAAAACTCCGTTAGAACTTGTCTTAATGGGTATTTGGTGCAAGACAAAGATAACATTACAGATTCTGAAGAAATACTAGAAACGACTACCAAAATTAGTCCAAAACAAGAAGAAATTGAAGACTTACTTTTTGCTTCAAAACTCTGTAAACACACAAAATCCAACACAATTGTTTTAGCCAAAAATAAACAATTATGTGCGAGTGGAACAGGTCAAACTAGCCGTGTTGACGCTCTAAATCAAGCGATACATAAAGCAAACTCTTTTAATTTTGACTTAAACGGTGCCGTTATGGCAAGTGATGCCTTTTTTCCGTTCCCAGATTGTGTAGAAATTGCACATCATGCAGGAATTACAGCAGTAATACAGCCAGGAGGTTCTATAAAAGATCAGCTCAGTATCGATTATTGTAATGAAAATAAGGTGGCGATGGTATTTACAAAAACACGTCACTTTAAGCATTAAAAAAATACTTTTTTGAGGATTGACTAAAATTTATTTTTAGTACATTTACGCCTAAGCATATATTTTTTAGAACACCAACATAATTTTTACTACCTATGGGATTTTTTGATTTCTTAACTGAGGAAATTGCCATTGATTTGGGTACAGCCAATACACTCATTATTCATAATGACAAAGTAGTTATTGATAGTCCATCAATTGTTGCTAGAGATCGTGTTTCTGGAAAAATCATTGCGGTTGGGAAAGAAGCTAATTTGATGCAAGGGAAAACTCACGAAAACATCAAAACAATTCGTCCACTAAAAGATGGTGTAATTGCTGATTTTGATGCGTCCGAGCAGATGATAAGTATGTTTATCAAGAATATTCCTGCACTAAAGAAAAAATTATTTGCTCCATCTTTGAGGATGGTCATTTGTATTCCCTCTGGAATTACAGAAGTTGAAATGCGTGCGGTTAAAGAATCTGCAGAACGTGTAAACGGCAAAGAAGTATACCTCATTCATGAACCCATGGCAGCAGCCATTGGTATTGGAGTAGATATCATGCAACCCAAAGGGAATATGATTGTAGATATTGGTGGTGGAACGACCGAGATTGCGGTTATAGCACTCGGAGGAATTGTATGTGATAAATCTGTAAAAGTTGCTGGTGATGTATTTACTAATGACATCATTTATTATATGCGCACACAACATAATTTATATGTTGGTGATCGAACTGCAGAGAAAATCAAAATTCAAATTGGTGCTGCTACAGAAGATTTAGAACTTCCCCCAGATGAAATGAATGTTCAAGGACGAGATTTGCTTACAGGAAAACCAAAACAAGTACAGATTTCACACCGTGAAATAGCAAAAGCATTGGATAAATCCATTCTTAGAATTGAAGATTCTGTAATGGAAACACTCTCGCAAACACCTCCTGAATTGGCTGCAGATATTTATAACACTGGAATATATCTTGCCGGTGGTGGTTCTATGCTCAGAGGGTTGGACAAACGACTGTCGCAAAAAACAGACCTCCCCGTCTACATTGCCGAAGACCCGCTTAGAGCAGTTGTTCGAGGAACTGGTATTGTTCTAAAAAATATCGTAAAATATAAGAGTGTCTTGATCAAATAGTTATTGAGTCATGCAACAACTCCTAAATTTCTTCTTTAAAAATAGGACAACAGTCTTGTTTTTGATTTTATTTTTAGTTGCATTTATGATTACCACTCAATCGCATGATTATCATAAAAGTAAATTACTCAATTCATCAAATCAAATTTCTGGAAGTATACACGGCGTATTTTCAAACATTGGAAATTACTTCAATTTGAAACAAGAAAATGCTCTACTTCTAGAAGAAAATAATCGGTTGAAATCACAAGTTTATAATTCAAAAATTAAAATTATTGACACTTTAGAGTTTGAAAAAAAATTCAAACTTACTCCAACTCTAGTGAATAAAAATAGTTATCAGTATTTAGAAAATTATATTACACTAGACATAGGGAAAAATGATGGTATTAAGGAGGATTTTGGAGTTATTACTTCCAAAGGAATTGTTGGAATTATAGACCAAACCTCATCTAAATACGCCCGTGTACTTTCTATATTAAATACAAAAAGTAAAATCAATGCTAAAATAAAACAAAGCCATTATTTTGGAACGTTGGGTTGGGATGGTATTAATCACAATATTGTTCAACTCAACGACATACAAGATTTGGCTGAAATAGTAGTTGGCGACACAATTGTTACCAGTGGATTTTCTTATACTTTCCCAGAAAATATTCCTATTGGTACAGTAGAATCCTACAAATTGAATGACACCAAAGACTTATATATCATCAATGTTAAATTATTTAATGACATGACTAATTTACGTCATGTTCATGTAATTGAAAACTTAGATATTGATGAATTACAAACTTTAAATCCAGCCAATGAATAGCATGCTATTTTCAAATACGGTTCGATTCATTGTACTCATTTTACTTCAAGTATTTATCTGCAATCAAATGAATTTTCTTGGAAACATTAACCCCTATATTTACATTTTATTCATTCTATTGTATCCTGTTAAAAACAACAGAGTTGGCTTTATTATTCTTAGTTTTTGTTTAGGGCTAATCATTGATGTTTTTTTAGATTCTGGCGGAGCACATGCAGCAGCAGCTGTATCAATTGCCTATATTCGACCAATATTTTTAAAATTTTCTTTTGGTTCTGCATATGAATATCAAGCCATTAAGTTTAGTGATTCTGAAATTTTGCAACGCATAGTCTATTTTGCATTGCTAATTCTAATTCACCACCTTATTCTATATACACTTGTTATTTTTGATGGCACAAAAATGAATATGATCATTTCACAGGCTTTAAGCTCTGGAGTTTTTACTCTTTTTCTTACTCTTATATTGCATACACTTTTTAGTCAAAAAGAAAAATGAGAAAATTTCTACTTTTAGGACTTGTAATTTTTACTGGCATCATTTTCGTTGGGAGATTGTTTTATTTGCAAGTTTTTCAAGACGAATCTAACAGTCTAGAAAATGATAATGCCATTAGAAAAATCTATCAACACCCAAAACGCGGTTATATTTATGACCGGAATGGAAAATTGCTTGTTGCTAATCAACCCACCTACGATGTTGTTGTTGTTCCAAGAGAAGTTGAAGCGCTTGATACTTTGATGTTTTGTTCATTGCTAGACATCGATAAAGCTCAGTTTTTAAAATCTTTCAACCGTGCTAAACGCTACTCTCCACGATTACCATCAATATTCTTAGCACATCTTTCCAAAGAAGATTATGCTTTTTTGTCTGAGAAACTTCGAAAATTCAAAGGCTTTTATGTGCAAAAAAGAGCTGTAAGAGACTATCAAACTGAAATTGGTGCCAATGTTTTGGGCTACATTGCCGAAGTCAACCCCGATAATATTTCAAAAGATGGATATTATAAATTAGGCGATTTAATTGGAAAGCAAGGGGTTGAAAAATCCTACGAAAAAGAATTGCGTGGCGAGAAAGGTGTAAAGTATATTCAAAAAGACATCTATAACAGAGATATTGGTTCGTACAAAAATGGTCAATTTGACACACTTTCAACACCCGGAAAAAACATTACAATTACCATAGATGCAACGCTTCAAGAATATGGAGAACAATTGATGAAAAATAAAATGGGAGGTATAGTCGCTATTGAACCATCTTCTGGAGAATTATTAACTCTTGTGTCTGCACCATCATACAACCCCGCACTTTTGGTGGGTAGAGAACGCTCAAAAAATTATACGAAGCTTTACACAGATTCTATTTACAGACCACTTTTTGATAAAGCACTAATCCGAATGCACGTTCCTGGATCGCCTTTTAAAACCTTAGTGGCACTAGCAGCGCTTCAAGAAAATGTAATTACAACTCGTGAAACTATTTATTGTACTGAGAATTACATTTATGGCAAAAATAGACGTGTAATGAAATGTCATTGCGGAGGTGGATTTAGGAATTTATTTTCTGGAATTAGTAATTCGTGTAACTCATATTTTGCAATGGCATTCAGAAAAACTATTGACAAATATAAAGATGCCTCAAATGGTATGGACATATGGAGCAATCATATTAAAAGTTTTGGCCTTGGCAACTTCCTTGGAAATGATTTATCTGTAGGTAAAAAAGGAAATATTCCAGATGGTGCTTATTACGATGCTTGGTACCCAGATTTCAAATGGGGGGCCACTACAATTTTATCGAATTCAATTGGTCAAGGCGAAATTTTGGTTACACCCATTCAATTGGCCAATATGACTGCTGCTATTGCCAACAAAGGATTTTATTATACGCCACATATCATCAAATCTATTGATGGCGAGTCTATTGATGAAAATTTTACGACTAAAAAAGAAACCTCAATTGATTCTGCACATTTTGAACCTATAATTAAAGGTATGCACAGAGTTTACACCAAAGGTACGGCAAGTTTTTTGAAAGTTCCAGGAATTGAAATTTGTGGAAAAACCGGAACAGCTGAAAATTTTACAAAAATTGATGGTGTTAAAACACAGCTTACAGACCACTCCATTTTTGTTGCTTTTGCACCAAAAGACGATCCAAAAATAGCCATTGCTGTACTGGTAGAAAATGGATATTATGGCGCACGATGGGCTGGACGAATAGCAAGTTTAATGATAGAAAAATATCTAAAAGGTGAAGTTAGTTTAAAATATATGGAACGCCTTGTTTTAAACAAAAGTTTGAAAGACGAATACATAAAGCCTTATAGTGGTAAACCCTTTAAAATTAATCAGTAATGAACCTAAACAGAGCACATAGTTTTCAGTTGGATTGGGTGGTTGTATTGATTTATTTAGTTCTAGTTCTATTTGGTTATTTCAATATTTTATCGGCCTCTACAGACGGTGCTTTTACTTCATATTTTGATCTATCTGAACCCTACGGAAAACAATCTGTTTTTATTGGTTTATCATTGATTTCAATTGTACTTATTTTATCAATTGATGCAAAATTTTATGAACGATTTGCAAGTATTATTTACTTGCTATCATTAATTGCGCTAGCAGGGCTTTTTGTATTTGGTAAAAAAGTTAATGGGGCTTTGTCTTGGTATGAAATTGGGGGAACTACCTTGCAACCTAGCGAGTTTGCAAAGTTTGCAACAGCATTGGCCGTAGCTAAGTATGTGAGTGACCTTCAAACCAACATAAAAGACAGCATGGATCAATTCCGTGCTGCACTTATTGTGGCAGTCCCTGCCGTTTTGATATTACTACAAAATGATGCAGGAAGTACACTTGTTTTTGCAGGGCTAATATTTGTGTTTTACAGAGAAGGTATTCCACAAAAATATATTTTATTTGGTGCTTCACTATTAATTATAACCATTGCTACCCTAAAATTTTCGGCGCTAATTGTCATAAGTATTGTAGCCAGTTTTATTGTGATTTATCAATTATTTTTTAAGCGAAAAAAGAAAAAAATTACACTATCTATATTAATTCTCATTTTGTGTTCTGGACTTAGTTTTGGAACAGAATGGAGCTTTGATAACATATTGCAAAAACATCAAAAAGACCGCATTGAGGTTTGGCTCAGACTTGAAAAAGACCCTGAAAAACTGAAAATCATGAAACGTAATATTTCTTACAACCTCAATCAATCAGAAAAAGCTATTCGCTCTGGTGGTCTTACAGGAAAAGGGTTTAAAGAAGGCACACGAACTAAAGGAAAATTTGTTCCAGAACAACACACCGACTATATTTTTAGTACAGTGGCAGAAGAATGGGGGTTTTTGGGAAGTAGTATTGTTGTTGTGCTTTTTGTGTTATTGATTGGTAGGATTTTGTTTTTAGCCGAACGGCATAAATCACAATTTAGCAGAGCTTATGGTTATGGCGTAGCTTCAATTATTTTTGTACATTTTTTAATTAATATTGGGATGGTAATGGGGCTAATTCCAACAATAGGCATCCCTTTACCCTTTTTTAGTTATGGGGGATCTGGACTTCTGGCTTTTACAATTTTGGTGTTTATTTTCCTTAAGCTAGACTCAAATCGTCTTAATGTCTGGTAAACAGTAGTTTTAAGGCTTCTTTAATTCTAGTTTTTCTGCAAAATAATCACAAAAATCCCTCATTGTTGCCGTCATTTTTTCATCTTGTGTGGCACGCATAAAAGTATCACTCATGGCCGTTAGTGTTTGATGAAAAAACAGTTTCATCTCATCAACAGGCATGTCTTTTGTCCACAAATCGATGCGTAAAGATTCTTGTGCTTTGGCATCCCAAACGGAAAGAAAAATTGCTTTGGCTTCAGCATTTGAAATTCCTCCGTCTTTAGCAGTCCAGTTCAATTTTTCTGGAATGCGATTTTCGTCTAATTCTACGTTCAATTCAATTTTTGAAGTGTGTGCTTTAGCCATTATTTTTTTGGTTTATATTTTGCTTTGTTAAATAGTGTTTGTGCATTCATTTGAAGCATTTGTAGTAATGAAGAGGGATTATTTTCCATGTATGAACGCACAATTTGCCACCCAATATATTGTCCCAATGCTCCTGGAGATTCACTATCGAGCTCCAAATTGAAGCGTGAAAATGGGGCTGGAGCAATAAAACGTCCAACAAGTTTGGTGTCTGTGCTATATAACAATTCATTTTCTATAAAATATTGCCAGATATAAAATTCATTGTCATTGGCCCAAAAGAGCTCATCATTGGTATAGCCAATTTTGGTGCTGTCTTCTGCCAACGGCACCCAAAGATCTTTTAGATATAATTTTTTTCCGTGATATATCAATTCTTCCAAAAACGTCTTTCGTCTTGGTTGATTTATTAAGCGAGTTGCATAGGCATCTGCAAGATCCATCACAATTTGATCCCTATTTAAATTTTTCCGAATATAACTGTAAAAGCTTTCATAAAACTCATGATCAGCACCCAAATAATTATCAATACTAATTAAAACTATAGAGTCTGTAACGATAACTTTGTTGCGGTAATCCACATCTGAAAAAACTGTGATGACACGTGATTTTTTTAATGATGGATTATAATATTTTAGGTGTTTGTAAAACGCTATTAACTCCGCTTCAGTCTCTTGAAAATCACTAAAAACACTATCAACTGACTTTTGAATCAATTTTTGTATGGGGTCTTGAGTACGTTCCAAAAAAATAGAATCAGGAGTTTGTTCAGGAAACAAAAAAGGGTATTGCGTTTTCAAAGCAGGTAAGCTCTCTTTGGTTGATTGCATAAAAATTTGATCGAAACGTTCAACTTTTAAATCCATTGGAACAGCTTCAATTTCTTTTTCTAATTGAGCATTTTTATTGCAAGAAAAACAGATCAATAGGATAAGAAAAATACCTATTTTTTTAAAGTGATTTATCAAATAATTAATTTGAATCATGGTGTAACTCATCTGAAACTATATGACAAAAGTAATCATTAGTATTCAAATGAAAACAGTAATTTTGAGCAAAAACAAGATCGAAAAACAAACAAAACTATTGTCTTTAATGTTTGTAAAATTAGAATCCTATAACTTCTAATGCCGAGTCTCCAAAAGAATATCCATAGCAACGCCAATAATTAGAAAAATTTTCATTTGAATATTTCCAAACAACTTCCTTGTCTGGAGTAACTTCCCAAACTCCAAAATCACCTTCACAAATCAATGTATTTCCGTTTTGAAGTCTATCGGCACCTGAAATTTTCCCATGAAATAAACTCTCATCTGTGTAAGACCAAACAACTTCAGGAGATGAAACATTTCCTGGTTCTAAAGCTAAAACATCTGGTAATTGTAATTCATAAATATGAGATTGTTCGCTATTATTCTCTCCATAATTGCTGTAAACTAAAATATTACCTTCACCTGGTACGCCATTTTCAAGCAGGTTTGGAAAATGATTTCTATAAAAAACTCGCTGTTCTTGAGTATCTCCGTAAGCAAGTGGGTTTCCAAATCGATAAATTAAATCTCCACCTTTATTATAATTTCCACCAGATGATGTAGAAGCTTGCTCAGTTGTGGTACTATGATCTATAACCCAAATTTCACTAAAAAAATTAACACTCATGTAAATTAAATCATTTGTTTCATCTAAATCAATTCCATTTGCATGCATAAAATCTCCATTGGATTGTAGATTGTAATTTATATCAATTTTATGTGGATTTTGATTTACTGACCCAAAAGCACTTACATTGCTATCGTGCTCTTGAATGATATGGTCCCAACTTCTCCACTGCCAAACAATTTCGTTAGTTTCAGGGTTAACTTCTATTAGTTTTTCGACATAGATTGGTTGGTCAAAATCAACCCCAAAGTTTTGATGAGTGTCAACCTCAATCTTTTCCCATACCATAATCATAATATTTCCGTTTTTTAGTAACTCAACATCATGATGTGCAATTTCATTCTCGTTTGAAACTTCATAGGTCCATTCCAAAATATTATTCTGATCAAAAAGATTTATAACACCTCCATATCCCCCAAAACTAAATGCAGGGTCAATAGACTTAAAAATCCCTAAAGTCTTTCCATTAGGCAGCAACTCAAAGTCATTGCCTAAAAATGTATCAAGACTCCAGCTATATTTAATATTTCCACCTTTGTCAACTAAATAGGGGGTTTTTCCCCCATTTGGACAAATAAGCACTAAGTTATTGTAAACATTTTCTTGATCATGAATTAAAACATCGTCTGTAAGTTCATATTCATATGTAAAATCTGGCTCTTGGCCGTTTATATTTTCTTCATTACAATTAAATAACACAAAAAAACAGATGAACAAAAGTAGTTTATTATACATATTTAAAAATATTATTGGTTTTAGTTTATAACTAAATATAAATATATTGAATTATATATTTAAATACTAAAAATCATATTAAAACTAAACAACAAACATGTTAACTGAATTCTAAATTTTAATTAATCTGAGATAAAATGTTTCAAAGATGAATAGAATAGTTTATTTTTGTTAGACAGCAATACATTTCGAAAAATATGGATACAAATGCAGTCGTGGAGCACATCAGCAATTGGTTGAAAAATTATGCCAATAAAGCTAAAATTGATGGATTTGTAGTAGGTGTTTCAGGGGGCATCGACTCTGCTGTAACATCGACACTTTGTGCAAAAACAGAACTAAAAGTATTATGTTTGGAAATGCCAATTCATCAGGCCGATAGTCATGTAAGTCGTGCTCAAGAACATATTCGTTTTTTGGAAAAAAATTACTCCAATGTAAGCTCAAAATGTGTTAACCTCACCCCTGTATTCGAGTCTTTAAAATCTGAAATAGACGCTACAAAAAATCAAAAAATTGTAGATATGGCTCTAGCCAATACACGCGCTCGCTTGCGTATGACTACGCTTTATTATTATGCAGGTTTAAATGGTTTTCTTGTTGCAGGAACAGGAAATAAGGTAGAAGATTTTGGGGTTGGATTTTACACAAAATATGGTGATGGTGGTGTAGATCTGAGTCCTATTGCAGACCTTCTAAAATCAGAAGTGTATACCTTAGGAAAAGCTCTTGGAGTACCAAACAGCATTATGACTGCAGCACCAAGCGATGGTTTATTTGGAGATGCGCGAACTGATGAAGACCAAATTGGCGCATCCTATGACGAATTGGAATGGGCCATGAAAATGAAAGATAAAGGAAAAAATACACATGATTTTGAAGGAAGACAAAAAGAGGTTTTTGTGATTTTTAATCAGTTCAATACATCCAATGCGCACAAAATGAACCCAATTCCTGTTTGTATTATTCCAGAAACACTTAAACAATAAATTATGATTAGGGTTCTCATTGCTGATCATCAGCCGATTGTCAATTATGGAATCCGAATGCTTTTTGATAGTTCTAATGACATCAAAATTGTCAATACAGTAGACACTGCAAAACAACTTATTAATTACTTAAAAAAAGGAAGTGTTGATGTTGTACTTATGTCCATGGATTTACCCGATATGAATGGAATTACTATTTTGAGAAAAATCAAAAAAAACTACAACAATGTTCGTGTAATTATTTTTAGCGCACAGCCCGAAAACATATATGCTTCTAGTGCAATAAGAGCTGGAGCTTCTGGATTTTTATCCAAAACAGCAACTACAAACACCATAAAAAAAGCCATTTTGAAAGTCTATAAAGGGGGAATGTATGTCACCAATGCCATGGCACAAAAGTTGACTTTCGATAAAAACAAAGGAGAAACAGATTTATATCACAAACTTTCCACTCGAGAAATTGAAGTTTTAAAGCTCATTTGTAACGGTAAGAAAAATAATCAAATTGCAGAAGAACTCAATATCAACCCAAAAACTGTAAGCACCTATAAATCTCGATTAATGACAAAACTCAATGTCACAAATTTAATTTCTTTAATTGATTTAGGACGACTAAAAAACTAGCTTAAAGTACTCTGTTTAACTTTCTAGAAAGCAACATTTTTAGGTTGGAATAATTTAATACATCTTCTAAAACATTTGTATTGTCTGTCATGCTTTCGTGTGTCGCTTCTTTAAATTCATTCACCTTCTGATCAATCAAAAAACAACGTAAACTTAATATTGTTTCACTAACTAATTGAGCAACATTGACATCTTTTCGTTTAGGGAAAATGTTATTTTTTTCCCAGTTGTGAAGTCTATAACGCTCATCATTCATCAAAATATTTGAAACAAATGGTATTAATTTTGGATCAATTTCGTGGATAAAATTCTCTACAATAAAAGTGTCATTTTGATTTAAATAATCTATGATTAAATAATAAATTGTTTTAAAATTTTCATTACTAAATTGCATTTCATCTTCTTGAAGGTCTAAATAAATTTTTTCAAAAACTTTGGCCTTGTGAATAATAGGCTCAAGAATCAAAACGCCTTCATCATTTTCCTTTAAAATTAAATCTTCAAAATCTTCAGTTTGACTTCCGTAGAGTAGTAAAATTTCAATTATTTTTTGCTCCAATTCAAATTGTAGGTCTATTTTTTTTGCGGGTGCTGTATTTTTTACAACATCAAAAGCTTTCTTTTGCTTTTGTGCTGTTTTATTGGCCTCAAATTGTGCTTTTTTACTTATTTGCGCTAGTGTACTAAAAAGCACTTCTTCGCTAATATCCATGATTCTAGCGCATTCGCGAATATATAGCTCTTGTTTAATTTGATCTGATATTTTAGAAATACTAGTAATCATATCACGAATCAAATCGGCTTTTGCAATTGGATCATTGTTCGCCTCTTCCATCAATAGTGAAGCTTTATAGGCGATAAAGTCTTTTGCATTATCTTTCAGATATTTTTGTAGTTCTTCAAGTGTATTTTGTTTAGCAAAACTATCTGGATCTTCACCTTCTGGGAAGGTGCAAACTTTGACATTCATCCCTTGCTCCAAAATCAAATCAATTCCACGCAAAGAAGCTCGTATTCCAGCAGCATCACCATCAAAAAGTACGGTAATATTTTTGGTTAATCGATTAATTAATCGAATTTGCTCTGAAGTTAAGGCTGTACCAGAAGATGACACCACGTTTTTGATGCCCGTTTGATGAAATTGAATGACATCTGTATAGCCTTCAACCAAATAACAATTATCTTCTTTAGCTATAGTTTGTTTGGCATAATAAATCCCATAAAGCACTTTACTTTTGTGATATATATCACTTTCTGGTGAATTTAAATATTTGGCTGCTTTTTCATTTTTTGCCAAAATTCGCCCGCCAAAACCAAGAACACGACCAGACATGCTATGAATAGGAAACATTACGCGCCCCTTAAAACGATCAAATTGTTTTTCTTCCTTAACAATAGTTAATCCTGTCTTTTCCAGATATTTAAGCAGATATCCTTTTTTTAGGGCAGCATCTGTTAGGCCGCTCCAATTGTCTGTAGAATATCCAAGTTGAAATTTTTTAATCGTTTCTTCTGTAAATCCTCTTTCCTTAAAATAACTTAACCCAATGGCTTTTCCAGCATCGGTTTTGTGTAGAGTGTTTTGAAAATAAGTGTTTGCATATTCACTTACCAGATACATACTTTCTCGCTCGCCTGCAGCTTCTTTTTCTTCGTTAGATTGAACCGTTTCTTCTACCTCAATATTGTATTTTTTAGCCAAATACTTAATAGCTTCTGGATAGGTAAAATGCTCATGTTCCATAAGAAATGAAACCACAGTTCCTCCTTTTCCTGTAGAAAAATCTTTCCAAATTTGTTTTACTGGCGAAACCATAAAACTTGGTGTGCGCTCCTCACTAAATGGACTAAGTCCTTTGAAGTTACTCCCTGCTTTTTTTAATTGTACAAAGTCGCCTATGACTTCTTCAACGCGAGCCATATCAAAAACTTGATCTATTGTAGACTTTGATATCAATTGTAAGTGTTTTGGATGAAATTAAAATTTGTACCAATGCTAATATATAAAATATCAAACACATGATAAACAAAATATTTATGGTTATATGTTGATTTATTTGTTGCGGTCAATCACATAATTCACCATCAAAAGAAGTGCTTTTTTGTATTCTGAATCGGGGTAGTGTCCAATAAGTTTGATAGCTTCTTCTTGAAAACTTTTCATTTTTGAAACGGCATATTCCAAACCTCCTTCAGATTTTACAAACGCTATGACCTCTTTTACTCGTTTTGGATTTTTGTTATGGTTTTTTATAGAATTGATTAACCAAGATTGCTCTTTTTTTGAACAATTATTCAGAACATAAATTAGTGGAAGTGTCATTTTTTGCTCTTTTATATCTATCCCCGTTGGTTTCCCTATTTTTTCTGTTCCATAATCAAAAAGATCATCCTTAATTTGAAAAGCCATTCCAATGAGTTCTCCAAATTTACGCATAGTTTCAACCTCATTTGAATGCGGTTTTACAGAGGCAGCACCCAAACTACAACATGCGGCTATAAGTGTTGCTGTTTTTTGACGAATAATTTCATAATAGACTTCTTCTGTAATATCCAGTTTTCGTGCTTTTTCTATCTGAAGAAGTTCTCCTTCACTCATTTCTCGAACTGCAACAGAAATAATTTTTAGAAGATCAAAATCATTATTATCAATACAAAATAAGAGCCCTTTTGACAGTAAAAAATCTCCAACTAAGACTGCAATTTTGTTCTTCCATAATGCATTAATTGAAAAGAATCCTCTACGATGGTTACTATCGTCAACCACATCATCATGCACCAAAGTTGCAGTATGTATAAGCTCAATGACTGAAGCGCCACGAAAAGTACGTTCACTAATCTCTCCGTTAGAAATCATTTTGGCAGAAAGAAAAACGAACATTGGACGCATTTGTTTTCCTTTTCGATTGACAATATAATGGGTAATTCGGTTGAGAAGCGCAACTTTGCTGGACATCGATAAGCGAAACTTTTTTTCAAAAAGCTCCATCTCATAACTAATGGGTTTTTTTATGCGCTCAATAACTTTCAAATGCCGTAATTTTTGGCAAAATTAAGCATATAAAGTCAATTGTGTCTTAGTTAAAATGTTAAAAGTAATATTCTAATTTAAGATACTATACGTACTAATTCGGGTTGGAAAATTTCTTTGATGATGGCATTCAATTGCTCATATTCAATCAAAAAAGCGTCATGGCCATGTATGGAAGTGATTTCATGATATGAAACATTTGTAAGATTTGGGTGTAAAAGCTTTAAGGTTGATGTGTTTTCTTCAGAAACAAAAAACAAATCTGAATCAATTCCAATAATATGAATTTCGGCTTCAATAGTTTTTAATACTTCGGATGCAGAGCCTCTATTTGTTGTAATATCAATGGTTTTTAATAAATGATTCATGAGTTTATATGCCGACAACTGAAACCGTTTTTGAAGCTTATCGCCGTGATGTATCAACCATGTTTCAATATTAAACAAATTAAACTCCTCATTTTGTGAACGCTGAAATCTATTTTTTAATGATTCTGGAGTTCTATAGCAAAGCATTGCATGCATTCTTGCATCTTGAATTGGGCGTTTAGAATTCACTAAAAATTGCTCCTGAATAAGACAATTTGCTATAATCCAATCCGTTGATTTCCAGTCGCTTGCAACAGGAATTAAATGTTTTGTAATTTTTGGATTAAGGGCTGCCATTTCCCAAGCGATGCCACCACCCAATGAACCACCAATGGCTGCAAAAAGTTGATGTATTCCAAGAGCTTCTATTCCCGATAAAAATAATTTTGCAATATCTCTCGCAACAAAATCTTTATAATTTTCAATAAGGTGATTTGTATGACCATCATATCCATTTCCAGGAATATTAAATGCCAAAATGGTAAAGTGATTGGTATCAATGGGTTTATTTGGACCAATAAGTGCATTCCACCACCCCTTAGAACCTGCAACATTAGAGTTGCCTGTTAGGGCATGATTAACTAAAACCACAGGGGCACTGTGTAGGGCACAACCAAATAACTGGTAAGACAAATTAATAGGCATTGTCTTACCAGAAATTGTGGTGTATTTTGGAATCTCTATGTATTGAATTTCAGTCAATAAATATGAACTTAATTATATATTAATTGTTCCAATTTTAATTCTAAAGGGGTTTGATTTAGTAAATTGTCTTTTACAGGGCATCGTTCCTGAACAATATCTAACCACTTTTCTAAAGTTACATCATCGATTGTTGCTTGAGGTTTCAATAAAACATTGATAGATTTGAATCCTGCGCGTTCATCTTTTGATATCCCCAAAAACCTATTTGGATTGATTTCTCCAGAAATCTCAATATCCAATTGTTTTAATTCAAATTGTAGCTCTTTTGCCACAAGGTGCCCAACAACGTTGAGACAACCTGCAAGTCCTGCTAAAATAAACTCAACAGGATTGGCACTTTCATCTTTACCACCAAGTGCTTCAGGTTCGTCTATTACCAAACTAAATTGTCTTGCTTTGGCTGTAAATTTTGTCGCAGAGTTACTCTGTCCTTGTACTGAAAATGTTAAATCACTCATTTTTTTGTTTTTATTAATTAAACTTCAACAAGTGCATCAACAGCCTTAAAAGCTTCAATCAGGTCTGCTTTTAAATCTTCAATATCTTCAAGACCAACTGAAAGACGAATAAGATCTTTTGTAACTCCTGTAGACTCTTGTGCTTCGTCGCTCAATTGCTGATGCGTTGTACTCGCTGGGTGAATGATAAGTGACTTTGTATCACCAATGTTTGCAAGTAGTGAAAATAACTTTGTTGTATCTGCAATTTTCTTTGCTGCATCAAATCCTCCTTTTACTCCAAAAGTAACCAAGCCACTTTGACCATTTGGCAAGTAACGATCTGCTAAAGATTTGTAAGCGCTAGTTTCAAGTCCTGGATAATTGACCCAAGTTACTTGTTCTTGTTGGTGTAACCATTTGGCAAGAGCCAATGCGTTTTCACTATGCTTTTTGATTCTAATTTCAAGCGTTTCAAGACCTTGAATAATTTGGAATGCATTAAAAGGACTTAGTGCTGCACCATAATCTCTTAAACCTTCGATTCTAATTTTTGCAATAAAAGCTGCTGCTTCTAGAGCTTCGCTGTAAACAAGACCATGATACCCTGGAGATGGTTCTGTAAATTCTGGGAATTTACCATTCGCCCAATCAAATGTACCTGCATCTATAATTACACCTCCTAGTGCTGTTCCATTTCCGTTGATGTATTTCGTAAGTGAATGGATAACAATGTTTGCACCATGCTCAATAGGGTTTAACAAATATGGTGTAGCCACTGTGTTGTCTACAATTAAAGGCACTTTGTAGGCTTTGGCTTCTTTTGAAATGGCTTCAATATCCAATACATCTAATTTTGGGTTCCCTAAAGACTCAATAAAAAACGCACGTGTATTTTCTTGTGCTGCATTTTTGAAATTTTCTGCATCAGAAGGATCAACAAATGTTGTTGTAATACCATGTCTTGGTAATGTAACGCTAAGCAAATTGTATGTTCCACCATACAAACTACTAGAAGCTACAATATGATCTCCAGCTTTTAGAAGTGTCAATAAGGATGTTGCAATTGCAGAAGTTCCAGAAGCTGTAACAACAGCCGCAATTCCTCCTTCGAGTGCCGCCAAACGTTGCTCAAGAATATCGTTTGTTGGGTTATTAATACGGGTATAAATATTTCCTGTTTCAGCTAGTGCAAAAAGGTTTGCTGCATGATCTGAATCATTAAAAACATAAGCCGTTGATTGATAAATTGGTACCGCTCTAGTGCCAGCGTTTTGGGATACATCGTGTCCCGCGTGTAATGCATTAGTTGCAAATTTTTGTGTACTCATTTTTCTATTTTTTTGAGTTAATAAATAATTAAAACAAAAAGTCAAATGCACCAATTGATGGTGAACTTAAAAGAAAAATGTTATTAAGAAATGATCAACATCCGAAAAAATGTTGGTTGTTATCTATCTAATTATAAAAAATAAAAAGTAGAATTTAGCACCTACTCCAATTGTGAGGAGGGTTGCTAAGGCTTCATAGGGTCTAATCCCTTCACCTTTCTTGATAACACTTCAATAAGTTTTTGAACTTTATGAATGCAAATATTCAAATATAAAATTCAAATAACCAAATTTTTTTCTATAAAAATTAAATTAAGTATTTAGATTTAGAAAATTTTTCTTTTATTATATCCGCAGTAGATTTATTTTCTATTTTACTCTCTAACCAGGAAATAATATCAAGGTATAAAAAAGCACGGCGCTCGTAAGGGTGATTTTCGAATGTAACTAATTTTGCGTGTAATGCTTTAAATGCCGCTCTCAATTGATGAGGATAAATATCACCAAGTGCTCTTAAAAAGTTGACCATTTCTTGTTGAACAGCATACAAATCTTCCATTTTTATTAGAAACTTGTAAGTGTTTTTTATCAAACGGTCTAAATCATAATCCTCACCTGCTTCATAATGTGCCACAAGATTCAAAATTCTAGAAAAACAGAGCAAATCTTCTCGCATTTGAAGTGATTTATTATTGATAATCTTTGAAAGGTATTTTATAGCATTTTTATAATCTTCCACTCCAAAATAAAGACTGGCTATTTTATAATAGAACACCATAACATGATGTTCATCAACTTGATCTGAATGTTCTTTTAAACCACGTGTAACATCATCGATTAAAGGCAAGCCTTCCTCAAAACTTCCTTCAATAAAATGTAAATTCAATTTGTTTGAATACACATACAAAAATGTTAAACCATCAATATTTTCATCGCGAGGAAACCATGATTTATGAATAATTTCTTCTAATTTTTTTAGCGTTTCTTGGAATTTCTGATGATGTTTTATAAAAAATAACGCTTCAAGCAAATATTGATACCCCCTTAGAAAAAATACAGGATTGAGACGAATCATTGATTCATTATCATGAAATAAATCGACCCACTTTCTTGAATATTTGTAACAAGATTTAAAATCTTGTATTAAAAAACTGTACCATAAATAAGATTTGTAAAGCCACAATTTTTCGCGAAAACCAAGTTCACTAACTTCAAACTTTGGCATTCGTTTATTGAAATAATCTTTTACTTTTTGATACTCTGCGTCATTTTTTACATAGCCTGTTTTTAGAAACAACCCATAAAGTTGAAGCGATAAATTGGAAAGTTTACTCGCAATTAGATTTTGACTGCTCAACGATTTGGCCTGTAAAGTAAGTTCATCTGCTCGACTGCTTAAACTTCTTGTAATGTATTGAGATTCAATAACTTTTTCAAGTTCTACAATCTCATATGCAATGTTTTTTTCTTGATTTGTAATCGCCAAGGATTTTGCTTTATCAAGAATTTTTAAACTTTGTTTATACAAGCCTTTATGGTATAGAATTGTGGCAAAATCTAGTTGCTCACGAAGTTGAATTCTTAAATTTTGATGCGATGGATTGAGACGAAGACTAATTAATATTTGTTTATACAAATGTGCTTTAAGATTGGATAACTGCTGTTTTTTTACAAAACCTTCTTTTAAAATAGCTCGTTCGTCATAAACTTTTAGTTTTTCTAAAACTTTAAATAATAACAGAAATTTTGAATCTTCATTGACCCCAAGACGACCAATATAGAGCTTAAACTGTCTCTTTTCGGACTTTGTAAGCGATCGTACTAAAACAAATAAGTTGTCTTTTTGTGGTTTAGTCATAATTAAATATCATTCGTAATTAACTGAAAATCAATTAATTAATTTTTAATTTGTAAAGATAAACGTCGTAAAATTATTAATTTTATTTGAGGTAATTTATTTTAAAAAAAATTAAATTCGCAAGACAATATATAATATATTTACAGATATGTCTAACACAAACGTCCAAATATTTGATACAACTCTAAGAGATGGAGAACAAGTGCCTGGGTGCAAGTTAAACACTGATCAAAAAATGATTATTGCAGAGCAGTTGGATTTGCTTGGTGTAGACGTCATTGAGGCTGGATTTCCTGTGTCTAGCCCAGGTGATTTTTTATCTGTTGAAGCAATTTCAAAAATTGTTAAAAATGCAACCGTTTGTGGCCTAACAAGGTCTGTTGAGAACGACATCAAGGTTGCAGCTGAAGCACTTCAACATGCAAAAAAACCGAGAATACACACCGGTATTGGCACTTCAGACTCGCATATTAAATTTAAATTTCGTTCCAACAGAGAAGCGATCATTGAACGAGCAGTTGCCGCTGTGAGTTATGCAAAATCTTTTGTTGAAGATGTTGAATTTTATGCAGAGGATGCTGGGCGAACAGACAACGATTATCTTGCAAGAGTTTGTGAAGCAGTCATAAAAGCAGGAGCTACTGTTCTTAATATTCCAGATACAACAGGCTATTGTCTTCCACACGAATATGGTGCAAAAATCAAATACCTTAAAGAAAATGTAAAAGGTATTGATAAAGCCATTTTATCTTGTCATTGTCACAACGATTTAGGGTTGGCCACTGCCAATTCTATTGAAGGTGCTATAAATGGCGCTAGACAAATTGAGTGTACAATCAATGGTATTGGCGAACGTGCTGGAAATACTGCCCTTGAAGAAGTAGTGATGATAATGAAACAACACCCCTACTTAAATCTAGATACCAACATTAATACTTCAATGCTTTTTGGGCTGAGTCAACTTGTATCAGAACACATGGGCATATATGCTCAACCAAACAAGGCTATAGTTGGTGCAAACGCGTTTGCACATAGTTCTGGAATCCATCAAGATGGTGTAATAAAGAATAGAGAAACCTACGAAATTATTGATCCTAAAGATGTTGGAGTCACAGAATCCGCTATTGTTCTTACCGCAAGAAGTGGGCGAGCAGCATTGGCTTACAGAGCCAAAAATGTAGGATACGAATTGACAAAATTACAACTTGATGTTGTTTATAAAGACTTTTTAAAATATGCTGATGCAAAAAAAGAAGTCAATGATAGCGACATCCATACAATTATTGAATCTAGTTCAATTTATAACGAACTTCGCTAATTATATCATGAAAAAAACTTTATTTGATAAGGTTTGGGATGCACATGTAGTCGACACTATTGAAAATGGTCCACAAATCTTGTATATTGACAGACACTTGATTCATGAGGTTACCAGTCCTCAAGCATTTAGTGAATTGGAAAATAGGAATATTCCGATATTTAGACCCAACCAAATTGTGGCCACTGCTGATCACAATACACCAACACAAAATCAGCACCTCCCGGTAAGCGATGAATTATCGAGGCATCAATTGCAACAATTGGCAAAAAATTGCAAAAAAAATAATATCACCCTATACGAACTTGGACATAAATACAATGGTATTGTTCATGTCATGGCACCAGAACTTGGTATTACTCAACCTGGTACGACCATGGTTTGTGGCGATAGTCACACCTCCACACACGGTGCGTTTGGGACAATCGCATTTGGAATTGGCACCAGTCAAGTAGCACAAGTTTTTGCAAGTCAATGTCTGCTTTTAACAAAGCCCAAAAGTCTTAGAGTAACAGTAAATGGAACACTGAAAAAAGGTGTTTTGCCAAAAGATGTCATTTTGTATATAATTTCCAAGCTAGGAACAAATTCTGGCACAGGCTATTTTTGTGAATATGCAGGCGATGTGTTTGAAAATATGAGTATGGAAGGTCGTATGACCGTCTGTAATATGAGTATTGAAATGGGTGCTAGAGGCGGTATGATTGCGCCTGATGAAACGACATTTGAATATATAAAAGGTCGAGAATTTGCTCCTAAAGGAAAAGATTTTGAAAACAAAGTCGCCTACTGGAAAACGCTCCCATCAGATGAAGGCGCTACATTTGACAAAGAGTACGTTTTTGATGCCGAAGACATCGCCCCAATGATTACTTACGGTACAAACCCCGGAATGGGAATTAAAATTTCTGAAAATATTCCAAATTCAGAAAATGAATCCGATAAAAAATCTCTGGCATACATGAACTTTTTAGAAGGAGAATCTTTGATCGGAAAACCTATAAATTATGTTTTTATTGGAAGTTGTACGAACTCTAGAATTGAAGATTTTCGTGTAGCAGCAAACTATATTAAAGGTAAACAAAAAGCCAAAAACGTTACTGCATGGCTAGTTCCTGGAAGCCGAAAAGTAGAGGCGCAAATTATTGAAGAAGGACTAAAAGATATTTTTGAATCCGCAGGATTTGAACTCAGACAACCTGGTTGTTCAGCTTGCTTAGCAATGAATGATGATAAAATTCCACAAGGAGAATATTGTGTATCTACTTCAAATAGAAACTTTGAGGGCCGACAAGGACAAGGATCTCGAACAATACTCGCTAGCCCTTTGGTTGCAGCAGCAACTGCCGTAGAAGGCACAATTGTAGACATCTCAAAACAACTTGCATAATGGAAAAATTTTCAACTCTAATATCCACAACAATTCCATTAAATATCTCAAATGTTGATACCGATCAAATTATTCCAGCGCGTTTTTTAAAGGCTACTGATAAAAAAGGATTTGGAGATAATTTATTTAGAGATTGGCGTTATGATAAACAAAATCATTTAATTCCAAATTTTGCTCTGAATAATAACAAACATACTGGTAGCATTCTTGTTGCTGGTGATAATTTTGGTTGCGGATCTAGTCGCGAACACGCCGCTTGGGCACTTGTAGGATACGGCTTTAAAGTCATCATCTCGAGCTTTTTTGCAGATATTTTTAAAGGAAATGCACTCAACAATGGTTTGTTGCCAATTCAAGTTTCTAAAGAAATTCTTGAGGAACTCTTTGCAGCCATAAACAACAATGCCAATGTACAATTCGAGATTAATCTTGAGACACAAACTTTGACTGTTTTGGACACGCAAATCGAAACAACTTTCGACATTGATCCCTACAAAAAAACATGCCTCATCAACGGATACGATGATATTGATTATTTGTTAAGCAAAAAAGATAAAATTGAAGCCTTTGAACTTAAAAAAATACATTCACTATGAACTTAAAAATTGCTGTACTCCCAGGAGATGGTATTGGTCCAGAAGTTACAGAACAGGCTGTTAAGGTTTTGGATGCAATTGCTCAAAATTTCAATCATAAATTTGAATACACCTACGCCGATGTTGGTGCCATTGCAATAGACAACCACAACGACCCATTGCCAGAAAGCACGCTTAATTTGTGCAAATCCACTGATGCCATTCTTTTTGGCGCTATTGGTGATCCAAAATATGATAATAATCCATCGGCAAAAGTACGTCCAGAGCAAGGCTTACTAAAGCTAAGAAAAGAACTAGAGCTGTTTGCAAATATCAGACCCGTTAAGGCTTATGACAAATTACTTAAAAAGTCTCCTCTAAAGAAAAGCATCATTAGAGGTACAGATATTAGTATTTATAGAGAACTTACAGGCGGATTGTATTTTGGAGAAAAGAAAATAAGTGAAGATGGTAACATGGCCTCTGATCTTTGCACCTACACACGTGAAGAAATTGAACGTATTACGCACCTTGCTTTTAAAGCAGCTCAAAAAAGAAACAAAAAAGTAACACTCGTCGATAAAGCCAATGTTTTGGAAAGCTCTAGACTTTGGCGAAAGGTCGTAACTGAAATAGGAAAAGAATATTCTGATGTAGAACTTGCATTCCTTTTTGTAGATAACGCTGCCATGCAAATGATTTTAAATCCTACCCAATTTGATGTCATTCTTACAGAGAACTTATTTGGCGACATCATCAGCGACGAAGCTAGCGTTATTGGAGGTTCCATTGGCCTATTGGCCTCTGCATCTGTTGGAAAAAAATATGCAATGTTTGAACCCATACACGGCTCATATCCTCAAGCTACAGGAAAAGGGATTGCAAATCCTGTTGCTTCAATACTTTCTGCAGCAATGCTACTAGATCATTTTGACTTGAAAGAAGAAGCCGATATGATTAGAAAAGCAGTAGACAAATCTTTACATTTACAGATTACTACACCAGATTTAAATCAAAAATACGACAACGTAACGACAAGTAAAGTAGGCGATTTTATTGAAGATTTTATCAATAACCCTGAGGATTCTAATCTAAATTTTTCTAATATATATTTAGGACAGTCTACGATTATTTAAAATCCATTACAGTAAAGTTATACTAAAATCTAAAAAAGCGCATATATTAATCTCTTAAAACTGGAGGAGGGCCTTCACTTTCTGTTTTGGTGCAGGTCTTGTATTTTCCTTTACATTCTGTGCAATATCCATCACCATTTGGCTCTCTTCGTGGGCTACAGCCTCTTCTACATCCTTCACAAACAAGTGTAGAAGCAGTTGCACTAACATAAAAACTTGTATTTTTTTGTTCCAATAAATAACCTATCTTAATACTACCATCACTATTACTAGCAATCAGCTGGGTTATTTCTAAATTTTCATCTCCAATAGCTTCACTTACATCAATGTATAAATCTGTAATTTTAATTTTTGATTTTTTAGCTATTTGAGTGTTTTCGATCTTACTTATTAGATCCTTTTCTTTTAATATAATAAAATTGTTGTTTTCTAATTTGGCAATCTCAACCTTATTAAGCACATCAACACTATCATCATTTTTATTACAGGAAAAAAATGTAAGTGTTAAGCTAAATAATAAAATGGTTTTTGATATTAAATTAAATTTATAAGATTTAAAACAAATTAACCTATTCATAGCATTTGGGTTTAGAATTTAAACTTAAAAGTATTAAAATTAGAATAACTTAATAAAGCAAAGACTTTTATTTTAACACAATTTTATGAATTGTTTAATCTTTTAATTAACATTTAATACAAACTTTTCAAAAATTAAGCACATTTATGTGTGGTGAAAATAACCCATAAAAAAAAGCCTTATGCAAAAATGCATAAGGCTTTTTTTGTTACAATTTAATTGTTTTGCCGTTATCGTTTTTAAAACGATATTCTAAGTATGTGTAAGCATCTCTTGGCATAATTTTTACCCATTTTTTGTATTGAAAATACCATTTCAAACGAATTGATGGGAACCCTTTTGTAATAAAGGCGGCAATAAAAGGATGTGTGTTTAAAGTCACCTTTTTATGTCCTTTTTTGATAATTTGATCGAGTTGATGATTAATTTTGTCTATCAAAACAATTGGAGCTTCTACCTCAGAACCATTAATTCCGTTAGGATTTGCTTCTTTTGTTTTGATATTCATTTCTGGACGAACACGCTGACGTGTGATTTGAATAAGTCCAAATTTACTCGGTGGCAAAATCTTATGTTTTGCCCGATCATCTTTCATTTCATCTCTTAAATGATTGAACAGTTTTTTGCGATTCTCGGCACTATTCATGTCAATGAAATCTACCACAATAATTCCACCCATATCGCGTAGTCTAAATTGTCTTGCAAGCTCTGTTGCTGCAATTAAATTTACCTCGATAGCGGTATCTTCTTGGTTTTTTTCTTTACTTGTTCTATTGCCACTATTGACATCTACAACATGAAGTGCTTCGGTGTGCTCTACAATAAGATACGCTCCTTTTGGTAATGAAACTGTTTTGCCAAAGGATGTTTTTATTTGACGTTCAATTCCATATTTTTCAAAAATTGGGGTTTTGGAATTGTAATGTTTAACAATAGATTCTTTGTGAGGTGCGATTTCAAATACATAATCTTTTATTTTTTCGCAAAGGTCCTTATCGTCTACAGTTATTTTTGTAAAACTGTCGTTAAATATGTCTCTCAAAATAGATGAAGCTTTGTTCATTTCACCCAAAACTTTGCTTGGCATATGTGCCTTTGGAATGCTTTTACATACAGCTTCCCATTTTGTATACAAATTTTGTAAATCTTTATCAAGTTCTGCTACCTTTTTTCCTTTGGCAACGGTTCTTATAATGACCCCAAATCCTTTGGGTGTAATACTTTTTACCAATCGTTTTAATCGTTCTTTTTCTGCACGACTTTCAATTTTTTGAGAAATTGAAATACGATCCGAAAATGGTACTAATACCAAATAGCGCCCCGCAAATGATATTTCTGAACTAATTCTAGGCCCCTTAGATGATATTGGTTCTTTTACAATTTGAACCAATAAAGTTTGATTTGGATGAATAACTTTATCTATTTTACCATCTTTATGGATGTCTTTTTCATAAGAAAAATCTTTAAGAGAAAAGTCTTTTTGTTTACCTGTGCTTACACGTTTTATGAATTTCAATAAAGAAGGCAGTTTTGGTCCCAAATCATGATAATGCAAAAATGCATCTTTGTGATACCCTACATTAATAAATGCAGCGTTGAGTCCTGGAATAGATTTTCTTACTTTGGCTAAAAACACATCACCAACAGAAAATTTATTATTCTCCTTGTCTTTTTGAAATTCAATTAGTTTTCCATCTTTTAATAAGGCAAAATCAACATTGTCTGAACTGGATCGAATTATTAATTCTTTATTCATAGTGTTAATTTTAATCTATACAACAGTAGTGTTGCACAGATGGATGATACAATAATTTATATTTACTAGAATATATTTTCTTGTAAATTAAATTTTCACAGGATTTAATCCCGTTAAATTCAGCTTGTCAATTAGGTAAAATTAACAAAACATGAATTTGATTTCAATGAACGTTTATTTTAAAACTGAAAAAGTAGCAAAAGCTACTTAATCAATTTACTTTTTTTT
Source organism: Flavobacteriaceae bacterium (assembly GCA_965657165.1). Taxonomy (GTDB): domain Bacteria; phylum Bacteroidota; class Bacteroidia; order Flavobacteriales; family Flavobacteriaceae; genus UBA3537. The sequence continues at coordinate 1,990 of CBFHNG010000004.1, read as the reverse complement.
GTGTCGATTTGCACGACGACGTTTCTTACGCTTGTGCGTAGCTACCTTGTGTCTTTTACGTTTTTTTCCACTGGGCATATATACCTTTTTTTATAATTAATTAATTTACTTTTACCTTCTTTTTTACGCCTTCGAGAAATACTTTTGAAGGTTTAAATGATGGTATGTTATGTGCAGGAATTTTGATAGATGTATTTTTTAATATGTTTCTACCAATTTTTTCTGCACGTGTTTTAATCACGAAACTACCAAAACCTCTGAGGTATACGTTATTGCCAGATTCTAGAGATTCTTTCACTTCTTCCATAAAAGACTCCACTGTTGCCAAAACGTCTGCTTTTTCAATTCCTAATTCATTAGAAATTTTTGTTACAATTTCTGCTTTTGTCATTATATAGCACTTTTAAGTTAATGTCATTTAAGGGCCTGCAAATATATGTATTTTATATTCAATATTTCAATCCTTGAGAATTAAAATTTATCCGTTGAATAGTTTATTTTTGTTGCTAATGCTTGAAAAAAATGAACTTTAATTCAAAATTAACCTATTGGTATTCAGTACACAAAAGAGATTTGCCGTGGCGCGCCTCCAAAGATCCCTACAAAATTTGGCTGTCGGAAATCATACTTCAACAAACCCAAATTCAGCAAGGAATGCCCTATTATTTAAAATTTATTGAGCATTATCCTTCTGTTTTTGATCTTGCAAATGCATCAGAAGACGAGGTATTAAAAGATTGGCAAGGACTAGGATATTATTCCAGAGCACGAAATTTGCACAAAACCGCAATATTTGTTGCTAAAGAATTAAACGGAATATTTCCAGAAAACTATAAAGATTTATTAGCGCTCAAAGGGGTTGGAGACTATACTGCAAGTGCTATTGCCTCAATTTGCTTTGAAGAAAAAACCGCCGTTGTCGATGGAAATGTGTATAGAGTGTTATCTCGTTTTTATGGAATTGATATCCCTATAAATTCAACACAAGGAATTAAAGAATTCAAAACAATTGCCACATCACTTTTACCAAACAAAAATATTGGCGACTACAATCAAGCCATCATGGAGTTTGGTGCTATACAATGTAGACCCAAATCTCCAGATTGTTCAAAATGCCCTATTGCCATGGATTGCGTTGCGTTCAACACTGGGAGGATTCAGGAGCTTCCTGTAAAATTGAAAAAAATTAAGATTAAAAAAAAGTATTTTAATTTTTTGGTGATTCAATCCAGAGACCAAGAAACAATTTTGGAACAACGCATTTCCAATGGAATTTGGCAAAACCTATATCAGTTTCCATTAGTTGAAACATCAAAATCTGAAACTATTTTTGACTTAAATCAAAAAATAGAAAAGAAAATTATTAAAAATTTAGTCATTGATTCCATATCACTACACAACAAAAAAGATATTGTTCATAAATTATCTCATCAAGAACTTCATATCAAATTTTGGATTATTCAAACTTCAAGCACTTTGAAAAATGGCATAAAATGGTCTAAAATTTCAAAATTCGCAGTCCCTGTTGTCATAGATCGATTTATTAAGGAGTTTCAATCGTAATTGTTATTTTTTTGAATATCTTTATATTTTATAAATCTGCTTAAAATTCTAATTATGTCTGGAACACTAAACAAAGTGATGCTCATAGGCCATTTGGGTGATAACGTTAAAATTCATTATTTTGACGATAGTAATTGTGTAGGTCGTTTCCCTTTGGCGACCAATGAAACATACACCAATAAACAAACCAATGAAAAAGTTACTAATACAGAATGGCACAATGTTGTGGTGCGTAATAAGGCAGCTGAAATCTGTGAAAAATACCTCAAAAAAGGAGATCGTGTTTATGTAGAAGGACGACTGAAAACGAGAAAATGGCAAGACGACAACAACAATGATCGCTATTCTACAGAAATTATTTGTACAGATTTTACATTTTTGACCGCAAAAAATGAACAAACTCAACAAGGTGGTAATTCCGTTCCTG
>CBFHNG010000003.1:0-55760 GCA_965657165.1 Flavobacteriaceae bacterium | reverse complement strand
AAAAGCGAAAGGCTACTGGTATTACTCCGCATTTTTGAATTTTAAAACACAATTTGCAGATGATCTTGATAAAGATACCAAAGGCCCAACGAAGTTTTTATCCCCTGGTTATTTTCAATTTGGGCCTGGAATGCTATGGAAGAAAAGTGATAATTTAAAAGTAAATATAGCCCCCGCCACAAGTCGACTTATTGTGGTTGACAAAAATCTTACAGAACCTAATGAAGCCTACTTTGGTGTTGAAGAAGGGAAAAGTACACGCTATGAATTAGGTGCAGCTATAGGCGCTTACTATAAATTTAATGTGATGGAGAATATATCGATGGAAAATATTTTAAATCTATATTCCAATTATTTAGAAGATCCGCAAAATATTGATTTAGATTATACTATGAATATGATTATGAAAATCAATAAATTTATTTCAGCTAATTTATCTTATCAAACCATATATGATGACAATGCATTTCGTGGACTACAAACACGTCAAGTTTTTGGGATTGGAATAAATTATAATTTTTAAAATTAAAACAAAAAACGACCCTTAAAAAAAGCACCTGTGGTGCTTTTTTTGTTTTTAAGATTCTTCTTCATAATCTGGATAAAGAAAATGATTGTATGGAAAACGCTGAACATGAATCTTTCGAACTTCATTGTACACTCGTGCTCTAAAATCTTCTAAATTTTCTTTGTTTATTGCCGAAATAAATAATGAATTATCCCCAAGTTTTGACATCCAAGTTGATTTCCATTCTTCTAATGAATAGTGGGCTTTAGTCCTTGGAGTCATCAAATCTGTTGCATCATAAGGTTCTGGACTATAGGCGTCAATTTTATTGAATACCATCAATGTAGGTTTGTCCAGAGCTTGAATTTCCTCTAAAATTTTATTTACAGATTCTATATGCTCTTCAAAACTAGAATGAGAAATATCAACCACATGAAGCAACAAGTCTGATTCTCTAACTTCATCGAGCGTACTCTTAAATGAGTCGACTAATTGGGTTGGTAATTTTCGGATAAATCCTACAGTATCACTCATCAAAAATGGTAAGTTTTTTACAACCACTTTTCTGACCGTTGTATCTAGTGTAGCAAATAATTTATTTTCGGCAAATACATCAGATTTGCTTACAACATTCATAAGTGTAGACTTTCCTACGTTGGTATAGCCTACCAATGCCACGCGAACAAGCGCACCACGATTGCCGCGCTGAATAGACATTTGCTTATCAATTTTTTTAATTTTCGCTTTGAGTAATGCAATTTTCTCTCGAACAATACGTCTGTCTGTTTCAATTTCAGTTTCACCAGGACCACGCATACCAATTCCCCCTTTTTGACGTTCAAGGTGCGTCCACATTCCCTTAAGACGAGGTAACAAATATTGGCATTGTGCTAATTCTACTTGCGTTCTTGCATAACTTGTTTGTGCGCGTTGAGCAAAAATATCGAGAATCAAATTTGTACGATCTAAGACTTTACAATTTAGGATTTTACTAATGTTTCTCTCTTGAGCAGCAGATAATTCATCATCAAAGATTGCAGTGCCTATTTCATTCTCTTTGATGAATTCTTGTAAATTTTTCATTTTGCCAGAGCCAATAAATGTCTTGGGATTGGGCATTTCCATTTTTTGAGTAAACCGTTTGATAACCTCCCCTCCAGCCGTGTATGTCAAAAATTCTAGCTCGTCTAAGTACTCTTTGGATTGCTCTTCATTTTGTGATTTTGTAATCACACCAATGAGTACAGCTTTTTCCAAATTAACATTCACTTTTTCTATCATAGCAATTGCAAAATTAACCATTATTAAAGACACGCTAAGAATATTTTGAATGAAAAGAAAAACAGTGCGTTTAATCGATAATTTATGCATTTCATCTATTATTCTCTTTACAATAGCTTGTCTATGTTATGATTTTGTTAAATTCATTGTCAAAATTTAACCAATTTAAAATATGAAAAATACTACCACTGCACTTTTGTGCTTAATATTCTCTGTTTTTTCTTTTGGACAATGTACACATACTTTCAACATGGCCGACTCATACGGCGATGGGTGGAATGGATTTGCTGCTGATATCCTTGTCAACGGAGAAGTTGCTGTGGAAAATGCGACTATTACTGACGGAGCCTCTGGAACTGCTGAATTTCAAGCAGCCACAGGCGATACCATCGAATTAAGTTGGACTACAGGAAGTTGGGCAAGCGAAATAAGCTGGACCATAACTGATGGTGAAGGCAATCAAATTGAAAGTGGGGGAACTTCTGATACAGTTGGAGGAACAGCATTTTGCCCACCACCAACAACTTGCACACATACTTTCAACATGGCCGACTCATACGGCGATGGCTGGAATGGATTTGCTGCTGATATCCTTGTCAACGGAGAAGTTGCTGTGGAAAATGCGACTATTACTGACGGAGCCTCTGGAACTGCTGAATTTCAAGCAGCCACAGGCGATACCATCGAATTAAGCTGGACTACAGGAAGTTGGGCAAGCGAAATAAGCTGGACCATAACTGATGGTGGAGGCAGTCAAATAACAGGTGGCAATACATCAAATACCGATGGTGGAACAGGAAATTGCCCTGAATGTTTACCACCCTCTGATCTTACCATAGACAGTATGTCTGCAACTGGTGCAGTTGTTTCATGGACTGGAGGAGATGCAACATCTTGGGAATATGAACTTGTTAACATCACAGCTGGAGAAACTCCAACTGGTGTTGGAATAGCTACAACAACTAATCCACTACCGATTACAGGTTGTTACTCAAATACAGCTTACGACTTATATGTAAGGACTGACTGCAGTGGAGTTTACAGCAGCTGGGTGGCGATTAGTTTTACTACAAGCCCTGCTTGTGGAGATATCATTTTTGATTCAGGTGGTGAAAATGACAACTACAGTAACAATGAAACAATAACAACTACTGTATTTCCTATCAATACTGGAGATGTCGTTACATTTACATTTACCTTTTTTGATATAGAAAATAACTTTGACTTCTTGTATGTTTATAATGGGCCGAACACTTCTTCTCCTTTGGTAGGAACGTACACTGGTAATACCATCCCTGACCCCGTAACATCCACAGATGATACAGGAGCATTAACTTTTGTATTTGAAAGTGATGTTAGTGTAAATGATTTTGGATATGCGATTGCTACATCTTGTGCGCCACCGCCAAGTTGTTTAGCACCTACAGGACTTGCAATATCAAATATTGCTGGCACTACAGCTGATTTTGATTGGAATGCATTTGACGGCAACCAGTCTTGGGAGTATGAGGTAGTACCAACTGGAGATCCTGCACCAACTAATGGTACATTTTCTGCAATAAATTCAACAACCCTAACCGATTTAGATTTCCTTACTACATATGATGTTTATGTAAGAGCATTTTGTGGTGAAGATGATGGCTATTCTGTTTGGTCTGGTCCCGTAACATTTACAACAACTCAACAAACTGATTATACAGTTGATTGTTCTCTAGGCGAGCCTGTCACTATAAATTACTGTTATACTAACAATGATACTACATATTGGTTATTCACCTCCACTGATGGATTTCCTTTAAAAATAGAATTTAATGCAGGAACTATTGAAGGATTATGGGATGACCTTACAATTTATGATGGTCCAGACAATACATTCCCTGTTCTATTCAATAATAACGATGCAGACATTGAAGATTTTACAGGATTAGTTGTGGAGTCAACATTTCCAGCAGTTTATGTTGAAGTCGACTCCGATGTATCTGGAAGTTGTGAATCTTCTTTTGGATATACCCCATGGGATTTTGATGTATCTTGTAAAACATGTATCACTCAAACTGTTGAATTTTCAATTGATGGTGCTTGTGATCCTATACAAGAGTTTTACATTAACGCTAATATCACTGACATGGGTGATGCCATGAATCTAGAATTGACAGACAATCTAGGTAGTCCTGATCAAACTACAACACAAACAGGTATTGTTACTTTTGGGCCATACCCTGCAAATGAGCAAGTTGTTATCACTGTAGTCAACAGCGACGACACGAGTTGTTCTGTGGAGAGTGATGTATTAACATTCTTGTGTCCACCACCGCCAAACGATTGTTCAATTGTCTACGCTGGAGAGGATACTAACTTCTGTAGTGATGGAAGTACACCTGTGACTCTGACCGCTTCTTACCATCTATTTGGACAAGACACTACGTCATATGATGTTACCGTTCAGGAAAATTGTCCAGTACCAAATTTAACTGGAGGAACACCAACAAGTTTGGAAATTGATGACCGATGGTCAGACGTTATTGATATGGGGTTTGAATTTTGTTTCTTTGGAGAAACATACAGCCAAATATTAATTGGTTCAAACGGTATGCTTTCTTTTGAGCTTGATAATGCAGAAACTGGAAATGGATGGGACTTACAATCTTGGACCAGTACAAGTCCAGACACTTTACCAAACAGTTCAAACCCAACAATTTCTGAAACTAATATCTTTGGTGTTGGTCATGACATTGACCCTTCAGAATGCGGTGAAATCAATTATATGATTTTGGGTAGTGCTCCTGCACGACAATTTGTAGTTAATTACCACGAAGTCTGCCACTTTGGTTCTAGCTGTTCAGATTATACCTCTACATCACAAATTATTTTATATGAATCATCAAATGTTATTGACATAAATATTATAGACAAGCCACTCTGTACAGAATGGAATGATGGTCTGGCAGTTGTTGGTATTCAAAATATCGATGATACTGTTGCATTTGTTGCGCCAGATAGAAATACCAGCGCATGGGAAACTTCAAATGAATTCTGGAGATTCTCCCCATCGGTTGGAGATGCAAATTATAGTTTTGGTTGGTACGATGGTGACACTCTAATAAGCAATGAAGATACTATTTCTGTGTCCCCAGAAGAAACAACAACATACACTGCTGCAGTGACTTACAATCTTTGCAACGGAGATACAGCAACAGTCTCAGATACTGTAGTTGTAGAAATCGCATCAACACCAGTGCCTGTACCGGTTGATGATGAAGTCCAGGGTTGTATCAATGAAGATTTAGTATTGGAAGTTAATGTTGATCCTTCACAAGAATCACCATCGTTAATCTATTATTGGTCATATAATAATGAAGATGTTCAAGTTGGAACAGATAACACATATACAATACCTGCATATTCTGATTTATACGGAGAATATACAGTTACAGCGTATAATGAAGACACTGGATGTTTTGCAAGTACAACAATATTTGCATCAACCTATCTAAATCAAACCTGTGTAGACATTCCACAAGGAATTTCACCTAATGGTGATGGGTATAACGATTGTTTAATTCTGGATCATTTGGAAGCGCAGGAAGACATTATAAAAGCTGAAATTTATAACCGATATGGTATAAAAGTCTTTGAATTAAATGACTACGTTGATCACTGGTGTGGACAAGATGCGAGTGATGGAAATTTAGATTCTGACGATTTATTGCCTGTAGGCACATACTTTTATGTCATACAATATGCATCTGAACGCGAACCAACCATCAGTTGGATATATCTTAATTACTAACCAATAACAATTAATAATAATACAATGAAAAAATTAATTCTAATATTTTTTACCGTACTTATTGCACAGCAAGTTACTGCTCAGCAGGATCCACAGTATACGCAATACATGTACAATATGAATATTATAAATCCGGCATATGCAGGTATTTCTGAAGGACTAGCTATTGGAGCACTCTACCGCAGTCAATGGGTTGGGCTAGATGGAGGGCCAGAAACTTATACCTTCAATATGCATTCACCAGTTGGTAAACAATTGGCTCTAGGATTTTCTGTAATATCTGATAAAATTGGACCTGTAAAAGAAACCAATGCTTATGTAGATGCATCATATACCATCCCAACTGGAATGGAAACGCGTCTTGCGTTTGGAGTAAAAGGAGGGTTTACTTTTCATGATATTGCTATTGCTGAGACGCAAATTAATGTCATTGATCAAGGAGATCCATTCTTTGCGAGTGCAATAAATGAAACAACACCAAATATTGGAGCTGGAGTTTATTTTTATAAACCAAACAAATATTATATCTCTGTTTCTGTTCCTAATATTCTTAACGGTGTTCATTTGGATGCTAATGGAACAAAAATAGGCTCAGAATCAGAGCACTTATTTGCAGCCGCTGGATATGTCTTTGATTTATCTGAAAACTTTAAACTAAAACCACATGCTTTGCTTAAATATGCATTTGATGCACCGTTGAGTTATGACATCAATGCCAATTTATTTATGTTTGATTTGGTTGAAGTTGGTGTAGGATATCGTCTTGAAGATTCATTTAGTGGGATGATAAATTTCCAGATTATGGATAATCTTCGCATTGGATATGCATACGATGCTATTCAGTCTGATTTGGATATTGTAACAAATTCTTCACATGAAGTTTTTATCAATTTTGATTTCAATTTTTCATCCAAAGTTTCAAGATCACCTCGTTATTTCTAATATTTAAGCTAAGTATATTATTATCATGAAAAAATATAATTCAATTTTTATAATCATTTTAGTCACTGGCTTATTTGCCAATGCACAATCTAATGCTACAAAAAGAGCTGACAAACTCTTCGCCAAATTTGAGTTTGTTGAAGCTGCCAAGGCCTACGAAGATATAATCTCTGAAGGAGATGGAGATGCATATGTGTATAGTAAACTTGCTGAGGCCTATTATAATGTTTTCAATACTGTTGAAGCAGAAAAATGGTATGCAAAAACTTTGGAATCATCTGAAGTTCCAGAAACCATTTACAAGTATGCACAAATGTTGAAAGCCAATGGAAAGTATGAAGATTCCAACACGCAAATGGCAAAATTTGCATCGATGCGACCTGCAGACCACAGAGCAATAGCATTTGTTGAGAATCCAAACTACTTGCCTAAAATCCTTGAAAAAGGAAAAAAATTCAACGTTCAAGATGCAGGTATAAACTCCGCTTACTCCGATTTTGGAGGAACACTTAATGATGGTAAATTATATATTACCTCTGGTCGAAATGATGAAGGTGTAAGTTATGGATGGAACAAAGAACCTTTCTTAGATATTTACACCGCAACAAAAAATAATGATGGTTCTTTTCAAGCACCTGTTGCTGTTGAGGCTCTAAACACAAAATACCATGAAGGTGTAGTTTCTTTCTCTCAAGATGGAAACACTGTATATTTCTCTAGGGAAAGTTATTTTGATAAAATTTTTGAAAGAGATTCTTTATCAAGAAATAAGTTTAGTGTTCTAAATTTATACAAATCAACTAAAGATGAGGATGGGAACTGGAGCAAAGCTGTAGCACTATCATTGAATTCTGAAAATTATTCAGTGAAAAATCCGGCGGTAAGTCCTGATGGAAAAACCTTATTTTTTGCCTCTGATATGGCCGGTGGAATGGGACAATTTGATATTTGGTCTGCTCCAATAAATGATGATGGTTCCGTTGGAGAGGCCACAAATTTGGGGCAAAAACTTAATACTGAAGGGCAAGAAATGTTCCCATTTGTAAGTTCAGACAATACACTATACTTCTCATCCGATGGTCATTTGGGCCTTGGAGGAATGGATGTCTTTTTTGCAAAACTTGTAGATGGAAAAGTAGGCCCAATCAGAAATGTTGGAATTCCTGTTAATGGTAATGCCGATGACTTTGCTTTTAGTATTAATGAAGAAACTGGTGAAGGTTTTGTGTCTTCCAATCGTGAAGGCGGTGCCGGTAGCGACGATGTATATGCTATTAAAGTATTACAACCAATTTGTGATGTTTTAGTAACTGTAACAGTAAAAGACAGCGAAACTGGACTTATTCTAGCAGGCGCTTCTGTAAATGTATTAGACTCTGAAGGCAATGTTGTAAGTACAAAAATCACTTCTGATAAAGGAGAAGTCAACTACATTATTGAATGTAACACTGATTTAAGTTTAAGTGCTACAATGGATGAGTATGAAAGTGGTACAGGAAGCATTGAAGGCACTAGTGAAGAAGAAGCTTCTACGGAAATTTTATTGGATCCTATAGATGAAATTATACTTGCTAACAAAGTTATGCTTAACCCAATTTATTTTGACTTTGATAAATCTAACATCACAGCGCAAGCAGCTTTTGAGTTAGATAAATTGGTACAACTCATGAATAAGTACGAATCTATTGTAATCCGAGCAGAATCGCATACAGATTCTAGAGGAAGTGAAAAATATAACCAAAGTTTATCGGAAAGACGTGCACTTACTACGGCACAATATGTAGTTTCAAAAGGAATTGATGCCAGTAGAATAACTGGAGTAGGCATGGGTGAAACCAGTCCTGTAAATGATTGCGGAGCCAAATGTAATGAAGATGAGCATCAATTGAATAGACGCTCAGAATTTATTATTCTAGAAGGCAATCCGAATAATGAATAGATTTTGAATTTAATTTTAAAAACCTCCACAATTTGTGGGGGTTTTTTTATACTGCTCTAGAAAGAACAAAAGATAAGGCAAATAGAGCAAGTAGAAATACAATCAAAGTATATGCAGAGTATGGTTTTGATCCTTTTGTATTTCTTGACATTAAAATGTTTCTTTTTTTTCCGTTGTAACTCATCCAGTTTTTAAAAAAAATAAAAACTGTAATTCCTAAAGAAACAATCCACAAACTAGTATCATCTAAAATATTAAGTTTCATTTGTTTGGAAAATTTCATGAAAAAAATACCAAACAATAAACACAATGCAAGTTGAAAAACAGAGACGTAGAAATGCGCCCATCGTGCTGCTAGTTTGGGTTTGTATTGTTTTACTTCTTGAAAAACGGAAAGGTATAATCTATCAAAAAAATTCATACTTTAAATGTATAAAAAAACCTGTGAGAATTCTCACAGGTTTTTTTTATTTAATGAATTAAAATTAGTTTTGAACTAAAACTTGGAAATTATCAATTTCAAATGTTCCGTCGTTATTACCTGCATCACCACCTATATATTTTAAAGCAATGTAAGCGCTTCCACTGTAAGAACTTAAATCTGTAAGTCCTGAATCAACCCAGTTTTGGTAATACTCATCATCCGAAACAATATTTGAATTAAGAGCCTCCCATGTTGAAGTTGATATTGTAGCTTCATTACCATCCCAATCCGTTGAAATTAAAAGCTGTAACTCACTGTTATCACTAAAACTATTTGAAGACCTAAACTTTACAAATTCTGCACCTTGAGCATCTAAGTCTATGGCAGGAGTAATTAGCCATGCAATATTACTTGCATCATTACTATTGTAGCCGCTAACATATGCAATTTTACTGCCTGAATTTTGATTGTCATTAGTTGTTTTTGCACGCCATACCCTACTACCTTCCTCGTTAAAATTTGTCCAACTTCCAGCAATATCACTGTAATTGCTATAGGATTGGAAATCATCTTCAAAAATGGCAATAAAATCATTTATATCTAATAATTCGCAACGGCTATCATTCATTTGAACATCCTCAGTAGTATTTAATGCTAAAACTAAATCGCTTCCGTTATATGTTTTTGAAACAATACCAGAAATTGAACCACCCCCTGAGGGAAGAACTTCGTTCTTAAAGCTAGCAAATGAACTTGTTTCTAATAAGAAAGTCGCATATTCAAAGCCTGAACAACGCTGTACTGTACGTTGTGTATCATAATCATCTGTGGAAGCTACATATGGCTGCCCCACTTCGTTTGTAGGAAATTCTGTATCGTTTAGAGTTACAAAAATTCCAATATCATCCGAAGATAACGAAGTTACATCTTTTGGCACTATTGTTTCTGTTGTTGCAGAACGGAAAACGTACAATGGCACTTCATTAGCCGTTAGAGACTCAACTTCTCCGTCACCATTTACAGCACCGCCAATAGTAAATACACCATCGCCACCATTAGCTTCTCCTAAATAGAGATTCTTTAAGGAAATATAAACCTCTCTACCAATATTGAATTGATTGTATGAATCTACTTGATTTAATGAAATTTTTACAGCATCTGTAGCATCTTGTGGCGCATTTTGAATAAAGAATTCTTTGTAAAAGTTCCCTGTAGCATCAGAAGATGATACGTATCCTTTTACTGCAATGTCAGAAGTAATTGCAGTGGCTTCATCGTCAGATTGAAACTGAGCTTTTAGCTCTCCAATTGTAATTAATTGCACTTCTCCAGCATCAATTTGTGAAAGAAGCGTGTTTAAGTTTTGATTTTCTTCAGCTCCAACACTTGATGGAACTTCAAATTCGTCGTCTTGTACGCAAGCAACGAAAGCAACAGATGCAAAAATTGTTGCCACTAGTGTTTTAAAGTTTATTGTTTTCATTAGTTTAAAATTAATGTTCATTTTTAGTTTTTTTTAAAATCTGAAGTTTAGGTTTAAGAAATAGGTTGGACCTCTTCCGTACCAATATTTTGGTCCAAAAACACGCTTAGGGTTGCCTGCGTCTTCTTTTAGAGATTGATAGTTGGCACTTCGCCCTTGTTCGAACCCACCAGATTTGAATTTCTGATTTAAAATATTGTTTAAGCTGACAAATAGACTCACATAATAATCTCCTATTTTCCAAGATTTTCCACCAACGGCATTGATGACCATATAATCATCAAACCTTTCTTGACGTAATAATTCTCTTGCCAAATCTGGGTCGTAATCGGAAAAAGGTAAACCATCTGTATCTAAATAAAAATTTTGGGTTCTGGTCAATGGTGAAACATCAACATAGGTGTCTGCAAAGAAATTGGCTGTTGTGCCAAACCACCAATAATTTGGATCTCTGTACTCAAAACCTATAGAAGCAGCTTGTTGTGGTCCAGCGGCAATGCGATAATTTTCTAAATTGGCCTGACCAAAATTTAATCCTTCAACAAAATCACTGGAAGTCAATACTAAGTTCGGATTATTATCGTATGTGTATTGCCCTACTGATGCCACACCAGTAAGTTTAATGGTTGGTGTTACTTGGGCTTCAATTCCAAATTCCAATCCAAGATGACTTTTGTCAATTCCTTGTAAAATTTCTTGTACAAAAGCTGTTCCCTGATCTACACCACTAATACCATCAGCAAAATAAAATGAGACTTCGTTAGCATCTTGCATTTGCGTATAATATCCGGTCAATCGAGCTTTTACAGTTGAAGATCTAAAAACATAATTGGCATCAAATGAAGTGATTTTTTCTTCTGTAATGTCAATTCCAGATTGGTCACCTACAATAGCATGGTTTTCACGAGAGTTTGTAAAAGTATTTCGAATTGTTGGTGCTTTAGTCAAATAGCCTGCATTTACATTAAAAATATGCTTTCCTGAAAATTTATAAGTAAAACCTCCTTTTGCCCCCAATCCTGTAAATGAAAGCTTGCGCCCTTTTCCATAAGAATTATCTGCATAGGTCTCTGACTGGTACAACCCTTCACGCTGATATTCTGTAGCTGTATAACTTCCTGCTAAAAAGAAATCTACTTTATTGTATTTAAATTGTGCTTGAACAAAACTGCTCAAAACATTAGCATCAATATTGAAATTATATCTAAAAGTATCGCCCTCGCTTACAACTTGATTTGGATTTCTCAAATCGAACTGTACCTGATCAAATGAGTCTACATTAAGGTAGCCTGTATTACTGCCAAGCATATCCATAATTTCTGCAAAATTATGTGATTTTAAACGCTTATAATTTACAGCAGCATTTAAAGTTACTTGATCTGAAAGTGAAGACTCTAAAATTGTATTCGCTGAAAATTGTTGATCATCACTTCGGTCTTCATAGAGTATATATGCAGCATAATTACCATTTATATTGTTGGTAAGATTGGCATCATAAATACGATTCCAATCCACTTGACCACCGTTTCTAAACGATTGTTCTGCAAGATATGCTCCTGCATAATCTGGACCATCTGTATCTGCCAAAAAGTAACTTGGAAGATCTTGATAATACGCTGGAGATGGGTTGGCACCTCCTGCATAGTCCAAACGACTATTCCCAAGTTCTCCGAATTGATAAGCAACATTTGTATTGAGGGTTGTTTTGTCTGAAATATCCCAATAATGATTCAGCATCAAAACTGGTTCTGCTATTCTTCTAACTCTAGAATTTCGCTTTTCGCCATCATGCCATCCCCAATATTCATTGTATGTTGTCCCTTTGAGATCAAAAACTTCTTGGGTGTTTGGTGAAGATTTTCCACGGCGATTTGGTGTATAAATTCCAACAACATTTAAGCTATGTTTATCATTAATCTTCTTTTCTACCGAGGCAAAAAATGAGTTGGCATCATAGAAAGTTCCATCCTGAAATCCTTCATCTCCCCAACGTCTTCCAATAGAAAAAGCATAAGACCACCCACCATCAAGCAAACCTGAAGCATAGGTTGCCATTAAGCGATTAGTGTAACTACGATTGGATGAAGAATAAGTAATTCGACCACCTGCTCTATAACTCGACGCTCTCAAATTAATATTTGTTGACCCCAAAAGTCCTCCAAAAGTATAACTTGATGGCGCAAGTCCCATACTGAGCTCCTGACCTCTTAAAACATCATTCAACCCTCCCCAATTACTCCATTGTGGACGGCCATCAAACATTTTATTCATTTCAATACCATTCATCAAAACGGTCCCATTATCTGTATTGAGCCCTCGTACACGAAAGAATGATTGACTAAATTCAAAGGCAGCAGCTCTTTGAAAAATATCTTGTGAAGCAGAAAGTAAACCAGAAATATTATCGGCACCGCTGGTGTCATCATTTAGTTCGTCATCAGAAAGTGTGATGGTAAATAAATCGTCATCGGAATTGTCCAATGAGAGCATCATGTCCTCAATGTTTAGGGTTTGTCCTTCGGAAACAATAACGGGGTAGCGTGCATTCAAGTAACCTACTTTGCTCAGAGATAGCATTTGCTCTCCCAATGGGACAGCAGCAGAAAACTGAAAAAATCCCATATCGTCTGTATAGATTATAAGTTCTGAATTTTCAAAACTTACTGAAACACCTTCAATGGGCTTGTTTGTTAGCATGTCTTTTACAATACCTTTAACAACGGTTTGCTGAGCAAATACAAAGAGTACATTGAAACATACAAACAAAAAACTAAGAATTTGTTTTTTCATAAAAGATTAATTTGTTTAACTATATTCATATATATTAAACAAAAGTACATTTCTTATTTTAAAATTTATACTTTTGATGTATTAATTAATCTTATATTCTTAAGCTTATGTTTGATCATATATGCAAAAAACACTTTAGCATCGTGTTATTGCTGGTTTTTATTGTTTTTACATCAACAATTCATGCACAATCCAAGCGAAAATTTAAGGTTCATACTATTGGTTTTTATAATGTTGAAAATCTTTTTGACACCATAAATGACCCTAACAAATACGATGAAGCTAGCCCAATGATGGAGCTTAAAACAGGCCGATCTGAAGTTTATAAAAAAAAGGTTCAAAATATGGCAAGTGTCATTGCAAAAATTGGTGCAAAAACATCCAAAAATACTCCAGCTGTTATTGGCCTTTCTGAGGTTGAAAACAGAAGTGTTATTGAAGATTTGGCCAATGACCCTGCACTGGTAGAAAAGGATTATGGAATTATTCATTTTGAATCTCCAGATGAACGTGGAATAGATGTAGCGCTTATGTATCAAAAAGCATTATTTTCCCCAATAAGTTCAAGTTCTCACGAACTAAAACTTAGAGATAGCGATGGCGACCGTGATTATACAAGGGACCAACTATTGGTGAGCGGATATTTAGAAGGCGATTTGATTCATCTCATCATAAATCATTGGCCTTCGCGAAGTGGTGGCGAAGCTAGAAGTCGATCAAAACGAGAAGCTGCTGCTGCATTGAATAAACGTCTTATAGATTCTCTTCAATCTATAGATCCTTATGCAAAAATATTCAGTATGGGAGATCTTAATGATAACCCAACAAACTCAAGTTTAAAAAAGGTTCTTAAGGCAAAAGGCGACAAAAAACGTGTTGATTTTAAAGACATTTACAACCCAATGGAATCTTTTTTCAAAAAAGGCCTTGGCTCCAACGCCTACAGAGACGCATGGAGTTTATTTGACCAAATTTTGATTACAAAACCTCTACTTGACGATGACTATTCATCATTTAGATTCTATAAAGCTGGGATTTTTAATGCTCAATTTTTAATCACCAAAAAAGGACAATTTAAAGGCTACCCTTTCCGAAGTTTTTCGTGGGGTGGATTCACCAATGGTTATAGCGATCACTTCCCTGTTTATGTCCATGTGATAAAAGAAATTAAATAATTTCTAATTAGGCCAAACTTCCCATGGTATTCTAGAGAGTATAAGCACTAATGCAATAGTGTAAAATAGAGCCAAGGTTTTATATTTTGGCGCCGACAAGCGTTTCTTTTTGTGTTTAGAATATCCAATAGTGATTAGTGCAACTGCCAAAATATTAATCGTCGGATGTTCCACCAAATAAAGGCGATGAATGGCAGTCTTCATGACTTCTCCAACACCAAGCTCTGACCACAATGAAAAACGACTTGAAGTAAAATATAAGACAAGACCAATTAATAATTGTATATGTGATACGATCAGTGTAAATAAAGCCACTCGAAATGTTTTTGGGTCGTATTCTTTTTTTGAAATAACTCCAGAAAGGGCTTTAATAACAGCAAGAAGTAAAACTACTAAAACGAGGTAAGCCCAATATGAATGTACGGTTTTGATCATGATTATTTGATTTTAAGTTATACAAAAATACAAGATTTTCGCCACACAAACGGCCCACGCGTAGAAATGATTAGCGCATGCTTTTGTACAATGCAATAAGATTAGAAGTCGAAGCATCGTGTTTTGCATCACTACTTTTGGTAAATTCCTTTAGAATTTTACCTGCTAATTGCTTTCCCAATTCAACACCAAATTGATCGTAACTAAAGACATTCCAAACTATGCCTTGAACAAAAATTTTGTGTTCATACATGGCAATCAATTTACCTAAACTTTCGGGGGTAAGTTTCTCAATAAATATAGTATTGGTTGGTCGATTACCATCAAATATTTTGTATGGAATTATAGATGTGTTTGTGCCTTCGGCGATGACCTCAGCTTTTGTTTTTCCAGTGAGGAGTGCTTCAGTTTGTGCAAAAAAGTTAGACATCAGTTTGTCTTGATGGTCTTGATTGCCATGTAATGATGTTCCAAAACCTATAAAATCCGCTGGAATTAATTTTGTGCCTTGATGGATTAATTGAAAAAAAGCGTGCTGCGAATTCGTTCCTGGCTCTCCCCAAATCAAATTTCCTGTTTGGTAGTTTACTTTATTGCCCCCTCTATCAATACTTTTGCCATTGCTTTCCATTATGGCTTGTTGTAGATATGTTGCAAATTGATTTAAATACTGAGTGTATGGTATAATGGCTTCACTTTCAGCTTTAAAAAAATTATTGTACCAAATGCTTAAAAAGGCCAATAGTACTGGTATGTTTTGTTCAAATTTTTCTTCTTTAAAATGAACATCCATTTTGTGAGCTCCACCCAACAAGGCTTCAAAATTATTATATCCTACAGCCAAACTAATACTAAGCCCAACGGCACTCCACAAAGAAAAACGACCGCCTACCCAATCCCACATGGGGAAGATATTTTGAGTATCAATTCCAAAAGATTCAACCTTTTCAATGTTGGTAGAAACTGCTACAAATTGCTTGGCAATATCCTCTTGTTTTGCATGTTGTAAAAACCACTGTTTGATGGTTGTAGCATTAGAAAGAGTTTCTTGAGTGGTAAATGTTTTTGAAACAATTACAAAAAGCGTTGTCTCTGGATTTAATTTTTTAAGAACTTCATTGACATGATCTCCATCAATATTACTTACAAAATGTACATTCAAATGGTTTTTGTAAAACGATAATGCATCAACTACCATGGCTGGACCAAGGTCAGAACCGCCAATACCGATATTAACAATATCTGTAAACGATTTGTTTGTAAACCCTTTTTTGTTTCCGCTAATAACATCCTCCGAAAATTGTTTTATTTTATTTTTCACCTGAAAAATTTCTGGAATTACATTTTTTCCGTCATAGAATACTTGAGCATTTTCTGGTGCTCTTAGGGCTGTATGCAATACTGCTCTGCCTTCTGTTTTATTAATTTTTTCTCCACCAAAATATTTTGATATTGCATCACCCAATTGAACCTCATCGGCCAAATTTTTAAGCAAATCTAAGGTTTCAGATGTTATTCTATTTTTAGAAAAATCAACAAAAAAATCATCCCATTTTACAGACATTTCTGAAACACGACTTGGATTTTTTTCAAACCAAGTAGTCATATGTTTATCTTTTATTGATTCATAATGCTTGTGTAAATTTTTCCAAGCGGTTGTTGAAGTAGGGTTAATGGATTTTAAACTCATTAGTTTATATTAAATATGGTTAGTTTATCGAATCTAGTCTTTGTTTGAGCGGTGCAATATACTCAAGAAAATCGGTTTTATAAACTTCTGAAAGTGCTTTTGCATCGGGTAATTTTTGACGAAATGGGTCGACTTGACGACCATTTTTCCAAAAACGATAACATACGTGTGGTCCACTTGTATTTCCTGTCATTCCAACTTTCCCAATCACATCGCCTTGTTTTACAAAATCCCCAACACTAACCAGACGTTTACTCATGTGCAAATACTGTGTTGAGTATGTGGCATTATGTCGAATTTTTACAAACTTCCCGTTACCTCCCCTTCGTGTTGATTCGACTACAGTACCACTTGCTGTTGCTAAAATTGGCGTACCAACAGCTGCAGCAAAATCGGTGCCTTTATGAGGTCGAACTCTATTTCCATATAAAGCAATACGTCTATTGAGGTTGTACCTCGATGAAATCCTGCTAAATTTTATTGGACTTTTTAAAAAAGCTTTTTGTAAACTTTTCCCTGAATCATCATAATAATCTGTACTATTTTTAGAATCTGGAGTGATATAGTTAAAGGCATAAATAGGCTCACCTTTATGCTCAAAATATGCAGCATCTATACTTTCTATTCCAGCATAAATACTGTCTTCAACAAAACGCTGCTTATAAATAACTTTGAAATTATCACCCTCTTGTAATCTAAAAAAGTCAATAGTCCAGGCATAAATATCATCAGACATATCATAAATCAGTTGAATAGGAAGACCTTGTTTTTCCATCGTTTCTGAAAGGGTATTTTCGATCACTCCAAAAGCTTCTTTTTCAACAATCTTTACAGGTTTTCGTTGTTTGTAGGCAACAATAGAATCACAAAATTCGAGAACAACATATTCAATTTTGTTGGGTTGATAAATAAAACTCTGCGGTATTCTTGATTCGTCTTTAGAGCACAAAAGCATGTAGGGTTTACCCGCACGCAATTGTCGTATGTCAAAAGTGTCTTTGGCCTGATTTGCAATTTTATAAATGTCAGAAAAGTCTACGTTATATCGAGAAAGTATTTCTCCAAAACTTTCTCCACGCTGGATTGTATCTTGAATAACGTAAAAGTTATTCAGATTATAGCCAAATTTTATATCCTCTTTCAGTTCTTGATCATCGGAGATTTCTTTTTCTTCTGTTGTACATTGTAGAGTCAAAGCTCCAAATCCAATGATAATAAATATTTTTTTTATGATGCTAAAATGGTAATTTCTTGGTGTATACACTACTCTAAATTTTTTCCCCAATTTTCAATTTCTTCTGAAGTCCAAAGTTCCGGAAAAAATATTCTTTTTTGATACTTTGGATGCATATATTTTTGCCAATTGCTTCCCCCCGTTGCTTCACCATCTCCAGAGGTTGCTAATATATAGTGTTTTGCAGCATTAAAATGAGCAATCACCCAAGTTATATTGACCGTATAATCGTAGTGACGCATTGCAGCAACAAGCGTTTTATTGCTTTGATCCTCATGTGATAATTCTTTGTATCGCGACCAAAGGTTTTTGGTGTTATACACTTTCATAAAAGTGATAAACTCTTCTTTGTAACGGTTTTCAAAATTTGTAAGTAAAATGGATTTTTCTCCTGTTTTATAATCTTTACCAGCGGCTTGCCAGTACAAATGCTCTAGTGCATGCTCAAACGGTGTATCTCGATCGATTGTTTTACGAAAACGTGCATCAATTAAATTAATTAGCTCTGTTGAAGCAAACTCAATTTTTCTGTATTGCGCACTCTGAAACCCACTTGCTGGAGTAAGCGTAAGTCTAAATTTATTGTATTGTTCGACATCCATACCGTCTTGCATTATGCTAAAGGAAGACGTTAACATATCAAAATAGCGACTCACTCGCATAAGTTTGTTGGTAAAGAAGTCTACCTCCAAAACTTCTGCTTCTGCAACTTGTTGTAGTTCCCACAAAATCATTTTAAAAATGAGCTCATTGATTTGATGATAACCAATAAAAACCATTTCATCGGGAAGATTGGTACGTTGAATTTGTAGATTCAGAAGAGCATCTGTATGGACATAATCCCAATAGTTAATGGTTTTGCTGTGTAGTAGTCCTTCTAGATAGACATTTTTATCTTGATTTATAGCTTTGTACTTATCATCTATTGCTTCAATCAAGTTTTTGGTGGTTTTGTTTTTCATAGGTATAAGTTTGAGATTATAATTGAATTTCAAAAGGGTGTTTTAATCCTTTAAAGGCCTCCAAATCAGACCGTAAAGATCCTACTCGGAGGTTTGCTTTTATTTTTAATGGGATTTTATTTTCATCGGCGCTTACCCACAGCGTGACACTTTCTTCTTCGTGAAACACACGCCCTGCCATAACGTAAGGTCGAAACTTTAAGCATTTTACATTTCCAAATTTTGTTTTTATTGTTTCTCGACCTAAAAACTTTAATTTAAATCCAAAAATTTCACTGTCAAAAAACATATTGAGTTTTACAACTTCGCCTACTTTTATGGATTCTGTTTCATAATTATTCCTCAAATAATAATACGCGGAAATGATATCTTGAATATCAGCTTGAATAGGAACGGTTGTTTTCTTTTTCTCTTTTAAATCATCGACGTATGCTTGATTTTTATTATAATCAAATTCTATGATTCGATTTTTAGTATACCCTCCTTCATATATATCTCTTATAAATTTATAGGGCTGTCCAGAAATTTTATCAAAATAGCTCTCATATCGATCATCGACCTTAAAAAACCATTTGATTGCTCCTGTGGTCCAACCTTTTCCAATAACATGAAAAACTGGCTTATCTTTGTATTGAGCGTCTCTAATTTCTAGGGTTGCATTCCCTGCTTTCATCCAACCGCTATAGCTGAGCTTAAATTTAAGCCATTCGCCTGCTTGAAAAGATGAATTTTCTTGCGCTAAAGCAAAGCATATATTTATTAAAAAAAGAGCGTATACTAAAAATTTTCTCATCATGTAAACATCTTTTATTTTTTGATGTACATGCAAATTTGCAATTATTATTCCAAAACTGAAAGTAACTACAAATCTATTTCAGTTCCAGTAATTTAAAGCGTCCCTCTATTGGCCTGTTCGCGTTCAATTGATTCAAATAATGCTTTGAAATTTCCTGCACCAAAGCCCTTTGCTCCCATTCGTTGTATGATTTCAAAGAAAAGTGTTGGTCGATCTTCTACAGGTTTTGTAAAGATTTGCAACAAATAACCCTCTTCATCGGCATCTACCAAAATTGAAAGTTCTTGAAGAATAGAAATATCTTCTTTCATAAGTTCCATATGAGCCCCCAGTCGTTTTGGAATAGCATCATAATATGTTTGTGGTGGTGGTGGTAAAAATTCGACACCATTGGCACGTAATTGTCGCACTGTTGCTATAATATCATCAGTAGCAACTGCTAAATGTTGTACTCCACAATCTTCGTAAAAGTCAAGATATTCTTCTATTTGAGAACGTTTTTCGGCTTTGGCAGGTTCGTTTATTGGAAATTTAATTCTTCCATTTCCATTGCTCATGACTTTACTCATGAGTGCAGAGTACTCTGTATGGATTTGTTTATCATCAAAGGATAAAAAATTAACAAATCCCATAACTTCTTCATACCATTTTACCCATGTATTCATTTCTCCCCATCCAACATTACCTACCATATGGTCAATATATTTCAACCCTGAACTTGGTGGATTATAATCGGATTCCCACGCAACGTATCCTGGGAAAAACACACCATTATAGTTTTTACGTTCTACAAATACGTGTACAGTTTCTCCATAGGTGTAAATCCCTGAGGTGACAATCTCACCAGAATCATCGCGATGTATTTTGGGCTCAAAATATGATTTTGCACCCCGTTTTGTGGTTTCTTCATAAGCTTTGTGAGCATCTTCAACCCAAAGCGCTATAACTTTAACACCATCACCATGTTTTCTCAAGTGATCATTTATTGGTGATTTACTGTTAAGTGGGGTTGTAAGTACTAATTTAATTTTTCCTTGTTGAAGAACATAGCTCACCTCATCTTTTGAACCTGTTTCTAAACCTTTGTATGCTAGCGATTGAAATCCAAAAGCTGTTTTATAAAAGTGTGCTGCTTGTTTGGCATTGCCAACATAAAATTCTACAAAGTCTGTCCCAAGAAGGGGTAAGAAATCTTGGGCACCATCGAAAATTTTCTCAAGTCCGTAGTCTACGGATTTTAATGTTTTACTCATAACTAAATTTTTAAGGTTAATATTATTGCTCTAACCAAGATTTGAAATAATCTTCGTCAGAAATTTTAAGGGCCTCTTCTGTAACCTGAAGAGGTTTGAAGGTATCGACCATTACAGCCAATTCTTGGGTGTCCTTTTGACCAATACTTCGCTCCATTGCTCCAGGATGTGGCCCATGTGGAATCCCCGCTGGATGTAAAGATATGTGCCCTGGTTCAATATCATTCCGACTCATAAAGTCTCCGTCCACATAATACAACACCTCATCACTATCAATATTACTATGGTTATAAGGTGCTGGAATTGCTTCTGGATGATAATCATAAAGTCTAGGGACAAAGCTACAAATGACCATTGCATTAGTCTCAAATGTTTGATGTACAGGAGGGGGTTGATGAATTCTTCCTGTAAGGGGCTCAAAATCATGAATTGAAAAAGCATAAGGATAATTAAATCCATCATAACCAACAACATCAAAAGGATGAGATGCATAAATCATTTCTATGATTTCATTTTGTTTTTTTAATTTTATTTTAAAATCTCCACTTTCATTATAGGTCTCAAGTTCTTCTGGCCTACGAATATCGCGTTCACAAAAAGGAGAATGTTCTAGCAATTGGCCAAACCAATTTCTATAGCGTTTTGGCGTATAAATTGGACTGTATGACTCTACAATAAAAAGTCTATTGTCTTCTGTATCAAATTGTATTTGATAAATAATCCCTCTTGGAATCATCAAATAGTCCCCATATTTAAAGTTTAAATTCCCAAACATGGTGCGTAATTTTCCAGATCCTTTATGAATAAATATCAATTCATCTGCATCGGAATTTTTATAAAAATAATCTGTTAAAGATAATTTTGGCGCAGCCAATATGATGTTGCAATCTGAGTTTGTTAGGACCACTTTTCTACTATCCAAAAAATCTGATTCTGGTTGCACCTTAAAACCATGCAATCTATAGGATTGAATATTGTTTGTTTTGGCAATTTTAGGCGCAATAGAATATTGCTTTTGTATGGATTTAACTTGAGTAGGGCGTTGTTCGTGATAGGAGTTAGTGGACATTCCATCAAATCCTATGGTTCCAAAGAGCTGTTCGTAGTAGAACCCTCCATTGGGTTTTTTGAATTGGACATGCCTCTTGTGAGGAATTTTTCCGAGTTTGTGATAAAACGGCATTGTAAAAAGTTTTTATGTTAAACAAAATAAGCTCAAAGAGAAATTGGTTCGTGATAACAATCAAGAACTCAGCTTATTCAGGATTTCTTTTGATAAGAAAATGAAGTAACAATAAAAGGTCTTTCCAGTAAAGTGACATACACAAATTTAATAAAAAAATTTATACTATTAAAACCAATATCCTAAATTTACAAAGGCCCCACTGTAGTCATTCTCTGGTGACCAGTGAAATTTGAGCTCTATTGGGCCAAAGATAGTTTCAAGTCCATACCCAATAGCAAAGCCCATATAGTCTGGTAAAGTAAGCCATTCTTTTTCAAGGAAAATATCATTTCCAATATTGGCAAAATTTCCGGATATATTGATATGGTGACGCTTATAAAATTCATAATCGGCTGAAAAATAGGCCTTTACAAAACTATCTCCAGATAAACTAAAAAAGTCGTAGCCAAAAAATGAGCCATTATTATTTAAGTGGTTATGTGCATAGCCTCCTAGACCAAAATTAAGTGCGGAAATTTTATCATCTCCAACCATAAATCCACCTTCAGTCCCTACTAATATGGATATCCTATTGTTTACTGAAAAGGCCTTTGCAATGTTGGTTTTTAAAATTAAAAACTGGCTAAAATTGTCATATTTTGATGCGGTCAAGTACAAATCTCCGTTTCCTTCAAACAAAAAGCCGCTTGATGGGAAAAAAACATCATCTAATGTATCGTACTTCACTGTTGCATTTGTACTGGAAAAATCACTTTCTTCAATTTGATATTTAACATCTTGAAATATTGTAACCAAAGAAGGGCTTGAAGCGTACATATTGAGACGTTTAAATGTTGCGCCAATTTTGAGTGAAAAATCTTTTTTTATGAGAGTTTCGACAAAAAAACTACCTGTAAAATCTGATAGTGTTGTAGGGATTCTACTACTTAAAATCTCTGGAAGAGATGCTTCAAAAAATAGTGGACTGATGTCATAACGGAAACGCGTATAGTTTGCGTTGAGTCCTATGCTCCAATAAAATCCTTTGTCTATATAATAATCAAAATTAAAACGAGAATTATCCCCTAATATAAAATCTAAAGACAACACGTCATTTTTAAGTAGTAATTGTTTTTTAGTAAAATTTAATAGTACAGAACTTTTTAGAACTTGATCATAATGAATGCCAAGTTTTAAAAAACTTGTATTCGCTGTTTCTCTAACAGTTCCAACAAAATCATATTTTTGATTTTTACTTAATAAAAATTTATAGCGAAAACTATCAAAATTATTGGTCGCTAATAGGTTATTGACACCATTATTAAAATCCTCAAAACTTAATGTTTCTCCACGACGAAAACGCAACTTACCTAAAACATAAGAGTCCGTATATTTTTCATTCCCTAGGATATCAATTTTATTTATTTTTAGGGTATCAATGATATTGACTTTTTTATTTTTCTTTGTAAAGTTTTGTGAGGTCTTCAAACGCTTAAGTTCATTTAAAAATGGAGTCACTGCTTTTTTACCTTTTTCAATAATCTCTGAGCCTTTATTAAACGATATCACATTATATCCCTCAACATTAGGTTCTATAAAGAGATCTGTCATTTCCTTTTTGGCTTTCATCGCCTCTGTTGATCTAAAACTATTAATTTGAGTTAGAATTTCAGATACAGATTTAATTTCATCTTTTGTTAAAAGGTCTTCTTGAACATTAACCCCAATGATATAATCTAATTTTTTTGTTTTTAAAATTTCTACAGGATAATTATTTGCAATTCCACCGTCCATCAACAGAATTCCATCTTTTTCTATGGGTTGAAAAAGTGTTGGAAGTATACTACTTAAAGACATCGCCTCTGCTAGATTTCCTTTGTCCAAAACGACAGCTTTACCTGTTTCCATGTTTGTTGCGATACAATAAAATGGAATAGGTAATTTACTAAAATCATTTATGCCCCATTCGTCTTTTGTGAGTTTTGTTAGTAAGTTATAAACGTTTTGACCTCTAGAAATTGAAGATGGCAATTGAAGTTTGAAATCATTTAGAGGAAGTGATGCAGCATATTTTTCTGCGTTTTTTCGTTCTTGAAACGTTTTGGAAGATCGTGGAACTTTATCTCCAAGAAGAATATCAAAATCAACCTCTCTAAAAATAGAATCTAACTGCTGCCCAGAATAACCAGTAGCATATAACCCGCCAACTACTGCGCCCATACTAGATCCGCCAATATAATCAATACGTAAGTCAAGGCTATCAATTACTTTTAACACCCCTATATGAGCCAATCCTTTGGCGCCTCCGCCGCTTAATACTAATCCTATTTTTGGGTTTTCGGATAAAGTCTCCTGTGCAAATCCAAAAAGACTGAATAAACAAATAAATAAGACAAATTTGGGGTTAGATTTCATTTTCTTTATGATAAAATTTATAAATTTTTTGAGCCTTAGATATACCTACAATTTGTTCTAATTCGTCCAATTTGGCAAAAGACACCCTTTGTGCCGACTTAAACGCCTTCAATAATTGCACCCTAGTTTTTTCTCCAATCCCTGGAATAGATTCCAACTCTGAGTGTAATGCCGATTTGCTTCGGCGATTGCGATGATGTTCTATCCCAAAACGATGAGCCTCATTTCTCAATTGTTGAATAATTTTCAATGTTTCACTTTTCTTGTCTAAATATAATGGAATTGGATCATTTGGATAAAATAATTCTTCTAAACGTTTTGCAATGCCAACAATAGCGATTTTACCACGTAAGTTTAATTCATCTAAACTTTTTAGCGCAGCAGACAATTGTCCTTTTCCTCCATCTATAACGATAAGTTGTGGTAAATCTTGTTTTTCGTCCAAAAGTCTTTTATATCTTCTGTAAACCACTTCTGTCATAGAAGCAAAATCATCTGGACCTTCTACGGTTTTGATATTAAAATGACGGTAGTCTTTTTTGCTTGGTTTACCATTTTTAAAGACAACACAAGCGGCAACAGGATGTGTCCCTTGAATGTTAGAATTATCAAAGCATTCTATATGGGTTGGAAGTTCTGCAAGCCGCAAATCAGACTTCATTTGTGCCATAATGCGTTTTACATGACGATCTGGATCGGTTATTTTTACCTGTTTCAATTGCTCCAATCTGTAATATTTAGCATTACGTAAAGACAAATCCAATAACTGCTTTTTATCGCCAACTTTTGGAATTGTAATTTTAACGGCCTCACCTAGCTCAACTTGAAATGGCACATAAATTTCTTTTGAAAGGAGTTGAAAACGCTGTCTCAACTCTGTGATTGCCAATTCCAATAATTCAACATCACTTTCTTGAAGTTTCTTTTTGATTTCCATTGTATGTGCTCTAATGATTGCCCCATAAGACAATTGAAGAAAGTTAACATAAGCAAAGCTTTCATCACTAACAATTGAGTAAACTTCAACATCACTAATTTTAGGATTTACAATTGTAGATTTTGATTGATAATTTTCTAAAATGGAAATTTTTTCTTTTAAAACTTGTGCGTCTTCAAACTGTAAATTTGCCGCTAAATCTTGCATTTGACTTTTGAAAAGCGATAAAGAGTTTTTGAAATTTCCTTTTAAAATATCACGAATAGCAGAAATATTTTCCAAATATATTTGTTCGGTTTCTTTTGCCTCACAGGCCCCTCTACAATTGCCTAAATGATACTCCAAACATACTTTATATTTTTGATTTTTGATTTTTTCTTCAGACAAATCATAATTGCAGGTACGGATTGGGAAAAGCCCTTTTATCAAATCTAAAAGTGTTGAAACTGTTTTGATACTAGTATATGGCCCAAAATATTCCGATCCATCTTTTATGATGCGTCGTGTTTGAAAAACGCGTGGAAAGCGCTCTTTTTTTATACAAATCCATGGGTATGACTTATCATCTTTTAGGAGAACATTATAACGTGGTTGATATTTTTTTATGAGGTTATTTTCAAGCAACAAAGCATCCGTTTCGGTATCAACAACAATGTGTTTTATATCATGAATTTTCTTAACTAAAACATTCGTTTTACCATAATCATGAACTTTATTAAAATATGAACGTACTCGATTTCTTAAATTTTTGGCCTTACCAACATAAATCACTTTACCCTTAGCATCAAAAAATTGATACACCCCAGGCGTACTCGGAAGTGTTTTTAGTTGTATTTCTAATCTTGAAGATGACATCTTTCCAAAGGTATATTAATTCCTAGTATTGTAAAAATCCATTATAGTTTTTTAGTATATTGCTTGAAAATTAGCTACAATTTTTGCGATGAATATTGTTATCTTATCACGAAACAAAAATTTATACTCAACAAGAAGACTTATTGAAGAGGCCGAAAATAGAGGCCATGATGTAGAAGTTATTGATCCTTTGAGTTGTGATTTAATTATTGAAAAAGAAAAACCAACCGTCTATTACAAGGGCAAATATCTTGATTATGTTGATGCTATTATTCCAAGAATTGGAGCATCAGTTACTTTTTATGGGTGTGCAGTAGTGCGTCAGTTTGAAATGATGAATGTATTTTCCACAGTGTCATCCGATGCTATTATTCGATCTAGAGATAAACTCCGTAGTTTTCAACGCCTTTCAAAAGGTGGAATTGATATGCCAAAAACTGTATTTACAAACTATTCAAAAGATGTTGAAGAAGTTATTGATCATGTTGGAGGTACTCCAGTGGTCATCAAATTATTAGAAGGAACTCAAGGTCTTGGCGTTGTGTTAGCAGAAAGTAAAAATGCTGCAGAGTCTGTTTTAGAAGCTTTTAATGGACTACAAGCAAGAGCATTGGTTCAAGAATACATCGCCGAAGCAAAAGGGGTTGACATTCGTGCTTTTATAGTGGATGGTCAAGTCATCGGAGCCATGAAACGCAAAGGAAAAGAAGGCGAATTTAGATCAAATTTGCACCGTGGTGGTACATTTGAGTACTATCGCATGTCCGAGCCAGAACTAAAAATTGCTATTAAATCTGCTCGCCAACTCAAACTCCCTGTTTGTGGGGTGGATATATTACAATCAAACCGTGGACCATTGATTATGGAAATCAATTCCACACCAGGTCTTGAAGGGATTGAAGGCGCCTCACAGAAAAATATTGCAAAAGCCATTATAACTTTCATTGAAAGAAACAGACGTTAATGACGAATAATAATTCTATTTTAAATATTCTTGGTGAAGATATTGCTCTTGGCGAATCGCGAGAAATTAATTTTCATGTTGCAAAACTACACACTAGAACTAGAGTGGATGTTCCAGTAATTATCAATCGTTCCAAAAAACCTGGTCCTGTTGTTTTATTTACGGCAGGTATTCACGGAGACGAAGTGAATGGCGTAGAAATTGTTCGACAATTGATTGCAAAAGGCATCAATACTCCAAAAAAAGGGACTATCATTTGCATTCCCGTTTTAAATATTTTTGGATTTCTAAATAAAACACGCGAGCTCCCCGATGGACGTGATTTAAATCGTGTATTTCCAGGTTCTAAATCAGGATCATTGGCCAGTCAAGTGGCCTATAAACTCATGCGTGAAATTATACCACAAGTTGATTTTATTATTGATCATCATACAGGCGGTGCAGGACGTTTCAATGCGCCTCAAATTAGAATCGTTAATAAAGCCCCTAAACTCAAAAAATGGGCTAAGATCTATGGCGCACCATTTGTGATTTATTCTAAAAAAATCCCGAAATCATTCCGAAGTGCTTGTGATAAGCATAAGATTCCTATTTTACTTTTTGAAGGTGGAAAATCTTATCATATTGATGCACAAGTCACCAATACAGGAGTCAACGGAGCTAAGCGAATTTT
Source organism: Flavobacteriaceae bacterium (assembly GCA_965657165.1). Taxonomy (GTDB): domain Bacteria; phylum Bacteroidota; class Bacteroidia; order Flavobacteriales; family Flavobacteriaceae; genus UBA3537. The sequence goes on along the minus strand of CBFHNG010000003.1, from coordinate 28,049 downwards.
GAATCATCTTGGTATGTTGGGATCGAAATTTAAGGTGTCGTTACCAAAAAAAGAAATTATTTTTATTGAAGAAAGTAAATGGATTAGAGCCAAATCTTCTGGAATGTTTCGGGCCACTATAAAACTCAATTCTAAAGTGGAAAAAGACACTATTTTGGGATATATAACTGATGCTTATGGAAAATTTAATCAATCGGTCAAAGCAGACTGCAAAGGTTATATTTTGAATATCAATGAAGACCCAATCGTATATAAAGGTGATGCCCTTTTTCGATGCTCTACAAAATTTAATTTATGAATAAAAAAGACCTTCGATCAACCTACAAGCAAAAGCGTAAAACTTTAAATCAATCTACCATTGAAAATTTGAGCTTACAAATTGCAAATCAAGCACTGAAACTTCCCATTTGGAACGCTAGTATTTATCATATCTTTCTGACAATCAAACACTTAAAAGAAATAGAGACAGAACCACTAATAAGTATTTTGTTTGGAAAAGATAAAAATGTAGTCATTCCAAAAAGCAATATTTCGACAGGAAAAATGACTCACTTTTTACTTACTGACAGTACTGTAATTAAGCCTAATATTTGGAGTATTCCTGAACCAGAAGGCGGTGTGCAAATTCAATATAATCAAATTGAGGTTGTATTTATACCTTTATTAGCTTTTGATGAAAAAGGACACCGAGTTGGCTATGGTAAAGGATTTTATGATACGTTTTTAAAAAATTGTCCAAATACGATTAAAGTAGGACTTTCTTTTTTTGAAGCTGAAACTGCAATAGATGACCATAAAGCGTATGACATCCCTTTGGATTATTGTATTACTCCAAATCGGATTTATCAATTTGAGTAAGAGTTTTTTTGGAAGTGGTGTTCTTACTATTATATAACAAAAGAAGTCCAACACCAGTACTGATTGCAATATCGGCAATATTAAAAACTGGATTGAAAAATGTAAAATAATCTCCTCCAACAAAAGGCATCCAGGTTGGAAAATAGCCAGAAAATAATGGAAAATGTAGCATGTCTACAACTTTCCCATAAAATAATCCGCTGTAGTTATTTTCAGAAAAAATTATTGCTTTTTGGCCAAAACTGTGATTAAAAATAATACCATAAAAAACAGAATCAATAATGTTGCCAAGCGCACCAGAAAAAATGAGTGCAATGGCGCAAGTTAGCAACTTAGAGGCGTGTTTTTTTAAAGAATCGAAAAGCCAATAACCAATCCCTGAAACGGCAACTAGTCTAAATAGTGTTAGAAATAATTTTGCTGATTTTTCTGAAATAAATGAGAAGATATCGCTGAGTTTTGCCCCCCATGCCATACCATCATTCTCAATAAAAAGAATTTTGAACCAACTAAAAACCACCCACTCCTGACCTAGTTCAAAATGGGTTTTTACATAAAATTTGGAAAGTTGATCAAAAATTAAAATCGATAAAATAAGATAAAAGACATGCTTTTTAGACATTCTATCGTTGCATGTTTTTTGCTTCAATACTCAAAGTAGCATGAGGCACAAGCTCCAATCGTTTTTTGTTGATTAGTTTTCCTGTAACTCTACATACACCATAGGTTTTGTTTTGAATTCTAATAAGTGCATTTTTCAGGTCTCTGATGAATTTCTCTTGACGAATTGCAAGCTGTGCATTTGATTCTTTACTCATCACTTGACTGCCCTCATCAAACGCTTTAAATGTTGGAGAAGTATCTTCTGTGCCATTATTTAAGTCATTCATGTAGGCACTTTTTATAAGTTCCAAATCGTGTTGTGCCTTTTCAATCTTTTGGAGAATCAATGTTTTGAATTCTTCTAAATCTTTATCTGAGTATCTGTTGGTTGTTTCCATAGACATCGTTTTTATGAGTGTTGCTGAATAAATAACTTGGTGGAAATATCATCAAAATTTATTTCGATTCCCTTATCAAGTTGATTGACTTCATGTAATGTTTTTGTTAAAGTTTCTAATTTTATATAATCTAAATTATTTTGAATGGCGTTGTGCATGTTTTCGTGGTACAGAAGGAAAACATCAATATTATCTGTTACTTCAAACCCTGAATCTTTTCTTAAATTTTGAATACGATTCACAAGTTCACGAGCAATCCCTTCTTCCTTTAATGACTCCGAAATGGTAACATCCAATGCCACAGTCATCGCACCTTGATTGGCCACTAACCATCCTTCAATATCTTGTGATGTAATTTCAACATCATCGAGGGTCAATGTACTAATTTTTCCATTAATTTCAATATCCAAACTACCTTGTTTTTCAATTTCTTTTATACCATTAGCATCAAGCTTCTGAATTGCTGCAGCTACAACCCGCATATCCTTTCCAAATCTTGGCCCTAAGGCCTTAAAATTTGGTTTAATCTGTTTTACTAAAATATCTGAAGCATCTTCCAAAAGTTCAATTTCTTTCACATTTACCTCGTGTTTAACAAGATCTGATATGGCCAAAATTTCTTCTTTTTGTTCTGGTGATGAAACTGGAATCATAATTTTTTGTAGAGGCTGGCGTACTTTTATTTTTTCTTTTGCTCTAAGTGATAACACCAAAGAAGAAATTAATTGTGCTTGTGCCATTTTTTGCTCCAATGCTTTATCAATTAACTCCGGGTTGGCTTTGGGAAATTCTGCTAAGTGAACACTTTTGTATGGTTCTTTTTTAGTATGTTTTACAAGATCTAAATAAAGACGATCCATAAAAAATGGTGCAATTGGTGCGCCTAACTTTGCAATAGTAAGCATACAAGTAAACAATGTTTGGTATGCTGAAATTTTATCGGCTTGATAATCGCCTTTCCAAAATCGTCTTCTACTTAAGCGTACATACCAATTACTCAACAACTCTTGTGTAAATTCTGAAATGACTCTTGCGGCCTTAGTGGGCTCATAATCAGCATAATAGTTATCCACTTTTGTGATTAACGTGTTGAGTTCTGATAAAATCCAACGGTCAATTTCTGGTCGTTTTTCAAAACTAATATCAGCCTCTGAATAATTAAATTTATCAATATTTGCATAAAGTGTAAAGAAGGAATAGGTATTGTATAAAGTGCCAAAAAACTTACGTTTCACTTCCTCAATTCCATCAATATCAAATTTTAGATTATCCCAAGGATTAGCATTACTAATCATATACCAACGTGTGGCATCTGGACCATAAGTGGCTAAGGTTTCAAAAGGGTCAGTGGCATTCCCTAGGCGTTTGGACATTTTTTGTCCATTTTTATCTAACACCAAGCCGTTGGACACTACATTTTTATAGGCTACAGAATCAAAAACCATTGTTCCAATAGCATGAAGTGTATAAAACCATCCTCGTGTCTGATCTACACCCTCTGCAATAAAATCTGCTGGAAATGCCTTATTTTGATCAATAAGCTCTTTGTTTTCAAAAGGATAATGCCATTGTGCGTAGGGCATGCTTCCAGAGTCAAACCATACGTCAATAAGATCACTTTCGCGATGCATTGGGTTCCCTGATGGAGAAACTAATACAATAGCATCAACAATATTTTTGTGTAAATCTATTTTTAAATAATTTTCATCTGAAAAATCTCCAACTACAAAATCTTCAAAAATATCTTTTATCATTAATCCTGCGTCAACAGATTTTTGAATTTCTAGCTTTAATTCTTCAACTGAACCAATACAAATTTCCTCTTTTCCGTCTTCTGTACGCCAAATCGGTAGTGGAATACCCCAGTAGCGCGAACGCGATAAGTTCCAGTCGTTGGCATTGGCAAGCCAATTCCCAAAACGTCCTTCTCCTGTGCTTTTTGGTTTCCAATTTATGCTTTGATTGAGCTCAAACATGCGCTGCTTAACGTCACTAATCTTAATAAACCATGAGTCTAGTGGATAGTACAAAATAGGCTTGTCGGTACGCCAACAGTTTGGATAGCTGTGTTTGTATTTTTCAACCTTAAAGGCTTTATTTTCAATTTTAAGTTTAATAGCGAGCTCTACATCCACAGATTTTTCTGGTGCTTCGCCATTGGGATAATATTCATTTTTTACATAACGCCCTGCAAAGTCAGAGACCTCCTTTCGAAAACGTCCTTGAAAATCAACCAATGGCACCAAGTTATCATCTTCATCTTTTACTAAAAGCGGTGGAACTTCCGGTGTTGCTTGTTTGGCAGCAATAGCATCATCGGCACCAAAAGTTGGTGCAGTATGTACAATTCCTGTTCCATCTTCTGTCGTTACAAAATCTCCTGCAATAATTCGAAATGCATTTTCTGGGTTATCATTTGGTAAAGCATATTGAAGCAATTGCTCATATTTTATTCCAACTAAATCGGTACCAATAAATGATTTTTGAACAAAAAATGGAATATTTTTATCGCCTTTTTTATAGTTCTCTAATTCTTGAATGCTTTCAACTTGTGCAAACTTTCCAGAGAATTGTTTCCCAATTAATGCTTTTGCTAAAACAACATTAACAGGTTCAAATGTATATTGATTGAAGGTTTTTACAAGAACATATTCAATTTTTGGCCCTACGGTAAGTGCAGTATTGCTTGGCAAAGTCCAAGGGGTTGTGGTCCATGCCAAAAAGTGAATTGCGCCTTCATTTTTTAAAAACTCTGGTAAAGAATCTTGAGCAGCTTGAAACTGAGCCACCACAGTAGTATCTGTTACATCTTGATAGGTTCCTGGTTGATTTAATTCATGTGAGCTCAAACCAGTCCCTGCCTTTGGCGAATAGGGTTGTATCGTATAGCCTTTATATAATAAATTTTTATTGTAAATCTGTTTGAGTAACCACCATACACTTTCCATATATTTTGAGTCATATGTAACATAGGGATCGTCCATATTGACCCAATACCCCATTTTTTCGGTAAGGTCATTCCAAACATCAGTGTAGCGCATCACGGCTTTTCTACAAGCAGCATTATAGTCTTCTACTGAAATAGTTTTGCCGATATCTTCTTTAGTGATTCCAAGTTCTTTTTCAACGCCAAGTTCTATTGGAAGACCGTGTGTATCCCAGCCCGCTTTTCGCTTAACCTGAAAGCCTTTCATGGTTTTGTATCTTGGAAAAATATCTTTTATGGCTCGCGCCAAAACATGATGCACACCCGGTAAACCATTTGCAGATGGAGGGCCTTCAAAAAAAACATAAGGCGTTTGTCCGTCTCTTGAAGTGATACTTTCCTCAAAAATATGATGCTCTTTCCAGTACTCTAGCAGTTCTTCTGCTAAATTTGGTAAGTTTAATCCTTTGTACTCTGGAAATAATGCGCTCATCTTTACTCAATTAGTCCGCAAAATTACTAAATTTTAAGATAATAGCAGTGCGGAAAAATGTGTAATTTATAAGGTAAATCTGTTCAACAATAATTTGTTTTGGCATCAACTCACACATAATTGCTAAATGAATAAAGTTAAGACCTCGATGTTTTATAAGAAATAAAACATCAAACCGATTTTAAAACTTTTTGAGTCTATAGAATTTTGATTGATTGTAGCGTCATTAAACATAGGATTTAGTCCATAATAAACAAATCCATTCCAGTTATTGTATCCCAAACTTAACGTCAATCCATATTGCCAATTATTAAGGTCAATATTTTTGAGTTTAGTTGATACCTCTTGGCTTTGATAAACATATGAGGATGCAAAAATATAACTGGCCTTAAACCCAGCATATACTCTCCAAAATTTATAGGTTTCAGCAGTAGAAGTTCGCCAACGAAATTCAATTGGAATTTCAATGGATTGATGAGAAAATCTATTCTTTTGAAAAGAAGTATTAGAAACAATTTCATAATTATAAGCATCTAAAGCTGTAGGAGAAATTTTAATGTTTCCAGAATAGGAGTTAAAAGCATATCCTACTCCAATGCCGATGGCGATATTACGTTGAAGATTGATGGGGAAATCTCGAATAAAACCAACTTTAAGTCCTGGCGAAAACCCTGATTGATTAAAATTTTCAGGTGTATTTGTAAAACTATTATAGGTAAAGCCAAAATAAAATTGATCTTCTCTATAGTTTGAATCGAAATCTTTTGGAGAATTTTGAGCCAAAACATCAACAAATTGTAGTAAAACAATGACAATAATGATTTTTTTCATGATGAAAAAGTTTACAAAAATTAAAAGTACAAAAAAAGGCATTCAAATTTGAATGCCTGTGTATTTGAATAGAGTTCTGAAAAAAATTAATTTATATTTGTGGTGACATCGCCAACCCCTGTTGTATAGTTAATTTTCAATGCGTTAACTTTTCTAAGCTCTTGTTTAACATCACCAACGATACCCATATTTGCTTCTCTATCAACTTTTAGAGCTACAGTCAAAAATGGAATCAATTCTTCACGTAAAGCAGCCCTTTCTGAACTGATAAATGCACTTACATCAGAAAGAGATGCAAATTGATCGTTAAGTTGAATTCTTGCTTCAGTTCCAAATTTTTCATAACCAGAGCTTGGTTTTCCCATGTAGATATAACTTACAGGATTTTTCTTATCCAGTTTTTCTACTTGATTTGCTACTGGTAATGAATTTTGTATTTTCAATGAATTTTCTCGCATAACGGTAGCTACCATAAAAAAGAACAATAACATAAATACAATATCTGGCAAAGAGGCTGTGGATATTGCAGGGAGCCCTCCGTCTTTTTTCTTTTTAAATTTTGACATTTTTGTTTTCTTTTAAATCATTAAACTACTGAACTTCAGAGAGTTTTTGTGGAAATTCTAGTTTGATTTGATCAATCACTGCTTTGAGTTTCTCTTTATTTCCAATAAATCGTGCGTCTTTATAGTTTTTTTGCATTTCTACAAAGTTCATATCTCTAAATCCTTTTGATGGACCTAGTTCTAGAGCACGCCTATTTCTTAAAACATTATAAGCCGCTACCAATTCATTTTGTACAGAAATGTATGCAGCATACGATGTTTCGCGTTCGTTCTTCAAAGATATAATTGCTTTGTCTGGATTATCAGACGAGGATGGATCTTTTTTTCCTTGGCAATAATCACAAGTTTTATCGCCGTTATTATCCAAAAACTCTACGGCTGCAGCGCGCAAATCGGCTATTTCCATGAGTTCATCTTCCACTAGCAATTGATCTTTTCCATTGAGTAATACTGTAAAAATATTTTTCTGTTTGATGATTGGCGGTTCAATTTCTTCCATTGGAGGAAGCTTTCGGTTGATCCCCGAGTCTTTCTCGATGGTTGTTGTAACCAAGAAAAATATTAACAGTAGGAAGGCAATGTCGGCCATAGAGCCTGCATTAACTTCTGGTGCAGATCGTTTGGCCATATTATTTCAACATTTTTTTGATTCCAAATCCTAACATTGTTCCACCCGCTACAATTGCAAGAGCATAAAATAAGTACAGTCCAGCTCCAACAAGTTTTGACTGGCTTACTGTAAGAATTGAACCGTCTTTTAAAACAGTTTCCGTTCCTGAAGCTAAAACAAAATAGCATATTAGAGCAAGAACTAAGAAAGCACCCACAGAAATTAGAGTGTTTTTTAATCCTGCGGCATTAGAGACTAAGTTGAGTACTGTAAAAAGAACTACAGCCAAAACTGCAACTGCTAAGATAAAATAAGCAACATACATAAATGTATTGACACTTGATGCGCTTTCTCCAGCTTTAATAGAATCGTCTCCAGTTGAAATAATGCTTACAAGAAAAACTATTGAAAGGACTCCTACAACTGCAGCTATAATCTTTAATAATTTTTGTAAATCCATAATTATTTGATTTAGTTTGAGTTAAGAAGTGTTATTTTTTGTTTTTTACAAGGATGTCCATCAATGAGATAGAAGCATCTTCCATGTTGTTTACAATGCTGTCGATTTTTGCAATAATATAGTTGTAAAAAATTTGTAAGATAATTGCAACAATCAAACCAAACACTGTGGTTAGAAGGGCGACTTTAATTCCCCCTGCAACAAGTGACGGTTGCATATCTCCAGCAGCTTCAATTTTATCGAAAGCTTGAATCATTCCTATTACTGTTCCCATGAAACCAAGCATTGGCGCTAAAGCGATAAATAAAGAAATCCAAGATACATTCTTTTCTAATTGTCCCATTTGTACTCCTCCGTAGGCAACAACTGCTTTTTCGGCAGCATCTAAATCCTCATTGGCGCGATCAAGACCTTGGTAGAAAATTGAAGCAATAGGTCCTTTTGTATTTCTACACACTTCCTTTGCAGCTTCTACACCTCCAGAAGCAAGTGCTTCTTCAACGTCTTCAGTTAATTTTTTTGAGTTTGTTGTTGAAAGATTTAAGAAAATAATTCTTTCGATAGCAATGGCTAATCCTAAGATTAAACATAATAAAACGATACCCATGAACCCTGGTCCACCTTCGATAAAACGCTTTTTTAGTTCTTGATGAAATCCTAATGACTCCACTTGTTCTCCAGCTGCATCATCCTGTACTGGGCTGACAATTGTGGTTACTGTGGTGTTCATGTTCGTGTTTGTACTTGCATTTACAGACCCGAATGCCATCGTTAGTGCGATTGCTAGAATTGGAAATAATTTTTTCATTGTTCTATTCTTAAAATTTATAAATATTTGAATTGTTTATAGGTTGCTAAAGATATAAAAAAAATCACACTACAAAAATAAAAATTCAACTGTAACAAAATTTAACATTTAACAGAGTATATTAAACCCTGAAAAACAGTTATTTAGTGTCAAAATTATAAGGAAATTAAATGTTAGCAATCGAATTATTTAAAAACTCTAATGAAGAAGTAAGCCCCTAAGGAACTTATACCTACAATTAGAAGAACTTCTGCAAACTGCCAAGACATCAGCTTAAAAAGGATAGCAAATGAAGTGATTGAAAGTCCAAAATATTTGAGTTTTACTAACATAAATAAAAAATCAGCAGAGAGGAAGGGATTCGAACCCTCGATACGCTTTTGGCGTATACACACTTTCCAGGCGTGCGCCTTCGACCACTCGGCCACCTCTCTAGTTTCTTTTTTAAAAGAGATCAAATAAATAAAAAATTGTTTACTTGTGAAAGAAAATTGCTCTTAATTTTCCGTTAATTCCCCTCGAATTGAAGTTTCAAAAACAACTTGAAAAGTACTTTTTGATGTGCCTTCCCCAAGAAGGTACATTAACTTTGTAACTGCCGCTTCAGTGGTCATATCTTTAGCAGAAATAATTCCTAATTCACGCATTTTTTTACTTGTTTCATAGTGCCCCATATGCACCATTCCCCCCGAACATTGAGTTACATTAACAATATAAATTCCTTTTGAAATGGCTGTTTTTAATAACTCTAAGAACCCCCTTTCTGTTGTTGCATTTCCAGATCCGTAGGTTTCCAATACAACACCTTTTAGATTAGGAGTTTCAAAAATAGCGTTTAATACAGAAGTTTGAATGCCAGGAAAGAGCTTAATAATTACAACATTTGTATCTAACGATTTGTGAACCTTCAATTGATTTTGAGTAAAATTCTTTTGTAATAAATCATGTTGTATTTGAAGTTGAACCCCAGATGTTACCAAAGGTGGAAAATTACTTGAAGCAAACGCCTCAAAATGATCAGCATTGATTTTTGTAGTTCTATTTCCTCGATATAATTTGTACTCAAAATACAAGCCAACTTCTTTAATGACTGCAGCATTATTCTGACGTAAACTTGCCAATTGAATTGAAGTAATGAGGTTTTCTTTAGCATCAGTTCTTAAATCACCAATAGGAAGTTGCGAGCCTGTGAATATTATGGGTTTATTTAAATTCTCAAGCATAAAACTAAGCGCCGATGCTGAATAACTCATGGTGTCGCTACCATGAAGCACTACAAATCCATGGTGTGTATCATAATGTTTTTCGATAATTTCTGCTAAAGTCACCCAATGTGCTGGATTCATATTTGAAGAATCAAGTGGGATTTCAAATGAAATGGTATCAATCTCACAGTTCAAAAGCTTGAGCTCTGGTATATTTTTCAATAAATTTTGAAAATCAAATGCCTGAAGCGACCCCGAATGAGCCGCCTTTACCATACCAATGGTGCCCCCTGTATAAATCAATAATATTTTTGTTTTCATTGGGTTAAATATTAAAAATATCTTTTGAGTTTTTGGTTGTAATTTCGGCAATATTTTTTGGGCTTAGACCATAAATTGAAGAAAGTTTTTCCAATACTTCAACAATGTAGAGACTTTCATTGCGCTTTCCTCTGTATGGCACAGGAGCCAAATAAGGAGCGTCTGTTTCCAACACAATATGTGTTAAATCAATTTGTGATAAAAATTGGTCTATTTTTCCATTTTTAAAGGTAACAACACCCCCAATACCAAGTTTCATATTGTACGAAATGGCGCGGTGAGCTTGCTCTAATGTTCCTGTAAAACAATGAAAAATCCCAAATAAATCCTCAGATTTTTCTTCTTCTAAAATTTCAAAAACTTCATCAAAAGCATCTCTACAATGAATCACAATAGGGAGTTTATAGCGTTTGGCCAGATGTATTTGAATTTGAAATGCTTCTTGTTGCTTTTTTAAGGTTGATTTATCCCAATACAAATCAATTCCAATTTCACCAATGGCTACAAACTTTCGAGTTTCCAAAGCCTGTTTTACATGGTCTAACTCCTCTTTATAGTTGTCTTTTATATGAGTAGGATGTACGCCCATCATTAAAAACACATGGGTGGGATATTTGCGTTCCAAGGCATACATACTTTCGGAATAGGTAGAGTCTATGGCTGGTACAAAAAAACGTGTGACACCAGCGGCAATTGCTCTAGAAATCATTTCATCACGATCGTTGTCAAATGCTTCGCTATAGAGATGTGTGTGTGTATCGGTTATGATCATGATACAAAAGTACTATTTTGTGTAGTATCTTTGTTAAAAAATAAACGCCTTGAAAAATAATGGTTCTTTAATGCAGTTTTTGTCTGAAAATCAATTTCATAAAGTAAAATTGCATTTTATTAAAAGTAATCATTACAAAGTAATTGCAAAAATAAACGGCGTAAAAGGGCACTTTATTTTGGACACTGGGGCTTCTACAACTTTTGTAGATAAAAATTTAAAAGAAAAATTTAAACTAATTTCTGAAGCATCACAAATAAAAGCTAGTGGTGCTGGTCCAGAGCAAATTGATGCGTTTGTTTCACACAAAAATCAACTGAAATTTGGACAATGGTGTTTGGAAAAATGCACTATTGCTCTGATAGATTTGAATCCCATAAATACGGCCTTTATTGCTGCAAATCTGCCTACTGTTGATGGTATTATTGGGGCAGATGTTCTAAAGAAAGGCAAAGCCATAATTGATTACGATAAAAACTACCTGTATTTAAAATAAAAAATCCCGCAAACAGCGGGATTTTCGTTACTATTTAAAAAGAATTTAATCTTGTACTTGAAAAGTAATGGGCAAAGAGTAAGGTACAATTACTGGCTTTCCTCTTTGTCGACCTGGTTTCATTTTAGGCAACATATTAATTACTCGTGCTGCTTCTTTTTCTAACCTTGGGTGTGGCGCTCTAGAACGTACTCCAGTAACATTTCCGTTTTTGTCAATTTTAAATATTACACTAATACGCTGTCTTCCAGATAGTCCTAAATCTCCAGCTAAATCTGTATTGAATTTACGACGAACGAATTTAGCAATCTTATCTGACATACACTTACGCTTATCAGCATTGGATCCACGCTCGCAACCAGGGTATTCTGGTACGTTTTCAATCACTGCAAAAGGAACCTCAACATCTTCTACAACTTCTTCAACTTCAATTTCCTCAACCTCAACAATTTCTTCTTCTTGGTCTGTTTCTGTTGACTCTATGACTGTTTCTTCAATTTCCTCTTCATCTTCCACAACCTCAATAACTTCTGGCGCTGCTGGGGGTGGTGGTGGTGGTGGCGGTGGAATAACTTGTTCTATAATTGGTATTTCTTCATCTAGTTCTTCGTCTAGATTAAGTTTTCCGATATCAATATCAGATTTGTCATAAGTTTTGTAGTTCAGCGTAGAATATGTTAAAAATAACATCAATGCTAATCCAACAGCAAAATAAATAGAGCCATTTCTGCTGACGTCTGCTTTTGGGTTTTTCTTTGATTCCATTGTGTGTGTTTTATGGGGGTTAAATTAAATAAAAAAAATAAAAATCACATAAACGTTTGAAGTTTTTTAACAAGCGTTTGTTTTTTCCAACTAATAAAAGCGACCATCACTAATATCCCTAGTGTGTTTGCCACAACATCTAATCCATCAGAAACTCTTGTGTGTGGCGTCATGCCTTGTAAAAGCTCAAGGATTATGCCAAAAATAATCGAAAATAGAGCAGCATAGGTCAAACTTTTATTTATTCCTTTGTTATACAAAGACAAAAAAACTAATAAGCAAAGTATAGCGTAAGCCAAAAAATGAACAATCTTGTCTTCAAACTTAATATCAAATGTAGATTGATGATTGATTTTTGCCAAACTACCAACGGTCAAAAGAATGATGTAGCCAATTGCTACTATATGAATTCGCTTTTTTTTAACCACCAATCAATGATTTGTAATCGCCGGCAGAAAGCAATTCGTCAAGCTCAGAAGCATCTGTACATTTAAGTTTAATCATCCAACCTGATCCATAAGGATCGTCATTTACTTTTTCTGGCTCGTCTTCCAAAGCTTCATTAAATTCAATAATTTCTCCTGCTACAGGAAGAAACAAATCTGAAACTGTTTTTACAGCTTCAACAGTTCCAAAAACTTCTTCGGCTTCTAGAGTTTCATCCAATGTGTCGACTTCCACATATACGATGTCTCCTAGTTCACTTTGTGCAAAATCTGTGATTCCAATAGTGAGCACGTCACCTTCTAAACGAACCCACTCGTGGTCTTTTGTGTATTTTAATTCTTCAGGTACATTCATTTTATTAATTTTTGTAAGTGTTAATTTTAAAAGTTATATCGCAATGTAAATCCAGATCTAATGGTTGTTTGTGGAAATGCTGTTGAAATAGCATACTCCGAAAAAGCATAGTCAAAATAGAATATGGCTGTCAAATTATTGCTAAAGGCGTAATCTGCAGCATATTTGAGACTCCAAATGGTTTGACCTGCACTCACTTGATTATTATCTAAATCCAAATATCTTATAATGGTTTTATTATTTCTCACAGATAAGTCGGCTTTCATATTCAAATCACTTTTAATAACTTTTTTTGGTCCAGCCAATTTCGAACGAATTCTTAAATCTTTGATGCGATAACCCAATCCAAAAATATATTCATAGCCTTGAATCTCAGTCAACAAATTATTATCAAAACTTATAGAAAGACTTCTGTCCTTTTTGATTTCTGTTGTAACCTTAATTGAATTTTTCATTTCAAAATCAACTTTTATCAATGGACTAAATTGCTCTACTAAGTTCACATTACTAAAAAGCGTTTGAGCCTTAAAATTTCCTGATTGATCTAAAACATCGGGGTTTTGGCTGGCATAATCCAGAGTAGGATCTGCAGCTTTATAGTCTAAATTTGTGCGGAATTGATTTATGGTGTAAGATGAGCGATATCCATGAGTAATAGAAAATCGTTTAAACCTTTTTTTGAACCATTTGTTCCTCATAAATCCTGTATATTTCAAGGTCCAATTTGGAATAGGAATGTCTCGAAAAGCATCCAAACTTATTTTACTCGCCTTTTTCCCAGAGTACGCCGACAAAAATGCGGGCAGCAACACAGACTGACTATTTTTTCCAAATCCAAGAGGGTACCCTTCTGCATCTGTTGCATAGGTACCATTGCCATAAAAATTCTGGGCCAAACGATTTGCTATTTCTAAACGATTGTTTTTAAAATCTTCAAATGGTGCAGAGCTCACCTCATCACTTTTGCTAAAGGCAGTTTTGATTAATGATGTTGAAATATTAAAATTACCAAATGTGTTCTGAATCAAAGCATTGTAGGTATTACTCAAGCCATCACCACTGGTGTCTGTTGTATTGAAGTTTTCTGTAAAATTTGTAGCATAGGTTTTACCTCCTGTAAAATCAATTTTTAAATCAGAAATAGGTTCAGTATTAATGGAGTAATCTAAATTTTCGTTATGTGTTTCAGAATATTGTTGATTAAACTGATCAAATGTTGTTAACCAACCATTTTGAGCCGCAATATGACGAACATCGCGCTGACTGCCCATAGTGTATCCAAAAGTAGGTTTCATGGTGCCTATAAACCCTGGAGTTGGTAAATACCCAGGCAAGAATGAACTGTTATTTTCAGAATAATTTATTTGCATTCTATCGATGCTTGTTAACAATCCAATACCAAAATCTTTTAAGTTAAATTTCTTTTTTGAATTTGTTCGCTGAGTTCTGTTATTGGCATTACTTTGTACTCGTGATGGCCTTCTTGATTTCGATTTTTTTACCCCAATATATCGGTAAAGTTTACGCATATCAAAAGAAGTGTTCAAGTTATGTTGATTTGCATTTGAAATAGAATTTCCTAAATCGTAGGTTTGTCCATTAACATTCAACTGGCCAAAAAGATCTGAACCTTTGGTCCACAAGAAATCTCCAGTATAGCTATAATTGGCGGTCAAGAAACTTAGCGTGGGTATTTTATTTAGAGGCAGTTGGTAATTTATGCCCAATTGCTGAGAATGTCTATTGGGGTCACCAAAGTCAAAGAATCGATCCCAAACGCCTAGCGTTGGATCTTGGTCGCCATTTAGATCATCATTTATAAAATAATTACGAACAATGTGATTATTGGACGACGTAAAATTCAAACTTAATGCATTTGTCAACTGATAATTTAATGTGTATTGCAAGTCAAACGTATAGTTTCTCCGAATCAGTTCATCAACTGAAATGTTATTTGCTCCCAGTTCAGCATCTCTAAATTTTTGACTATTAAATTGACGAATTATATCGGAATTGATGGTTAAGCTTGATGGCATTAAATTGAGGTTGAAATCCTTTATAATCTTCCAATATTTACCATTAAATAATGAATCTTTTTTCTTGAAGGGTTCAAAATTTAAAGGCTGAAAACTGTAGCTGTAATTAGCCCCAACACGAACGTTTTGATCAAGAGAATTTTCAATTTCAAAATCTCTATGTGTCATTTCGTTGTAAGAATAATTAAGGGTTAAATTTTCAACATCATAAACCTTTGGTTTGGCATCTCCTGTACGTTGTTTTTTAACACCTATAAAATTGATACTTTTTCGTTTTGTATAATCCTCCGATTGCATCCGAATGCGATCGCGTTCTTCATTTGTTTCTGCAGCATCCAAACGATTTTGAAGTTTTAAATCTTTGTACTGCTGATCATATTCTGGAGTGATTAATGTTTCACTTTGTCCATAATTGAAAGGAATTTGAAGACCCCATTTTTTAGGTAACAATTGCCCAATGTTCATGTTTGTAACAAAGTCATATTGTTTTAAATCTTCTCGACTACGCTCATTTGGTCCTTGATCTATATTTCCAAAACCTGTGGTACTTCGCTTTGCAGTGGCATTGATATTCATAAAATCTGCAATATTGGTGTCCATGCTCATAATTGCCGCCCAACCGCCTTCATTATCCATTTCGGCAAGGCGCAATTCATTGAACCAAACTTCTGCACATTGACTTGATGATCCTATATTTTTTATTCCCACCATAAGTGAGCGAATATCTCCAAAATTTGGATTCCCTTTTATGGCAATACGCTGCTCAAATGGCGCTTCTGTTTGTGTTGAATTTAAATCCAATGTAAAAGGTGAAAACTCTCCGACTGGAGTTTCTTGAAGTACTCCATCAATAACATTATAAAATGTAGGATCTTCATTGGTTAGTGTTCCTTGACTGATACCAAGGGCTTTTATTTTTTCTAAAAGTTCTAAAGAAATATTAAGCTCATTGTACTCTGGCCAGACTTCAGAATCTGATGCCCCTGTGGCACCTGATGATTTTCGAAGAGGTATTTCTAATTGATAATAATTTTGTGTAAAATCATTCCCCATACGCACAAAGGCAACCAAATTTCCTTGCTCAAAACTATCTGCCTCGCCATCTTCTGCATGGATAAACATTTTTAGTTTTTTATATTGGCGCATGTCTACATTGATGTTTTTGAAAACAGCTCTAGAATCCAATCGCTCCAAATCACAAACATCAACAACAAGTGATTGTTCATTTTGACGAACAACGGTGTTGTTGTTATTCAATTGTTCGCGCTGAACGTTTGGCGGTGAAACATAACTCCCGTCATTTTCTTGAATTCCAACAATGCCAACACTAAAATCTGTGGGTTCCAGTAATGTAGCAGCATCTGAATCATCGTCCAGAGATTGTAAAAAACGTCTCCAATCACTGCGTACCAAATCAAAAGTACCAAATCTTAGTACTGTTTTTTGTGTGAAATCTTTTAAATACAATCTTGTAAAACGAATGGATCTAAAATCTGAAATCCCTCCAATAGCATCGGTAAATTCTGTTAGCGGAATTCTAAATTGATACCAGTTTATATTTCCAGATTGTGAGCCGTTTGGTAATGTTATGCCAGTAACCGTCTTTCGATCAACAATATATGGGCTATTTGGGTTATTTAGTGCTGCAGAATTGATGTCAATTTCATATTCATAATAACTATCAATCGTATTCATTGTGTTATCTCTGTTGATGTCTTCTACATCGGGTTGCGTTGTAGAGCCTCTATTAGTTTCACTAAAAACATCTGGAGAATTGCCTTCAAGACCATTGTATCGTTTGTATCTGTCAAAAATATCTCCAGAGGTATTCAAATAATATGTGTAATTGTCATTAGCTGGATCGGCCAAATTTGAAAACGCTGAGAATCTAGGATCAGTTGTATTACTTTCTTCCAAATCATCATACCCATCTAGACCAACATCTTGATTGGTGCGTTCTTGCCCTTGAGAAGAAAACGCATAGATTAATGATTGATTTTGAGGTGTTACTGTTCCCCATGCAGATTGAGGCAACAAACTAATATTACCATCGGCGGGAAGTCCATTTTCGTATTGTTTTTTACCGTCTTTGATAACATCTTCAGAAATATTACCTAAATTAAGAACAAGTTTTCCTCCTGGATTTGTTGGGTTATTTAAAAAAGGATCCATCAGCCAAAACTCTACATATTCCACATTGGCTTGTTCAAAATCTGTAGAAGTTAATTGTCTGGAGATTCCAGCCCAACTATTTTGTGGATTATCTAAGATTCCATCTTCTGCCCCTTGCTGATAATTATAAGGTCCTCTTTCTGTAGGGTTGTATACCAAATCTAAAGAGTTTATAACTGTATATTGTCCTGTTACTAAATCAATTTCTGGAAAAAGTTCATCAATAAAAATGCGTCTTGTGTATAAATCTGAAATATCGTCATCTGTAATTTCCCCTGGTCTTTGGGAGCTATAGAAAATAGGATCAACAGTATACCAATTCAAAAGTGCTCTGTCAAAGCCATTCTGATAGCCATTATCGTCCTCATTCCCCTGAGGATAAACACGCCCTAATCCTTTTGGTCTACTCGATAAAAACCATGATTGTGGTGTAAGTAAGCTTATGCCATTTTGAGTGCCTTCAAAGTCATCAACATAGGAGGTCACTTCTCCATTAAAATCGGTGCCTTTTGGTGCACCAGGTTTCAAGTATGCAAATTCCCCACGAACGGATAAATTTGATATCGCATCAGTATCAATATTGGGTAATTTATTAGCCATTCGAGTTAGGAAAGGTACTTCTGTTGAGTAATTTCCATTGACACCAAAAATTGTGTTATTGATTGGCTCAGTGCCATAATTAGCTTTCTGAGTTATTGGGCGTTCATTCAAATTCAAAAGTGTTGCTCCTAAAACAAAATTTTCATTGAATTGATGTTCAACATTGACTCCTGTAAAACGCTTTGTTTGTTGTCCAAAAACTGCATTATTTTCTACAGAAACTTGAATTGGTGTGTTTGAAGATTGAAGAGAAGGGTCTAAAATTTGTACTGTTCCAATTTGGTAGTTTACAGTATAATCGATTCCTTCTACCAGCACACGTCCTCCTGCAGTAACTTTTACAGAGCCTCTTGGTACATTAAATGCACCAATTGGAATCCCAGAACCACCTGTAGATTTGTAGCGCCCCCGAATTTGAAATTTATTTTTTTCACTGTCCTGAAGTGCAGCGGTTTTTGTACTCGTATACAAAGATTTGTAAACATACTTCTGTTGATTTGCATTATAAGCTCCTGGAATAGTTTCATCGGCTTGATAATCTTCTGCAGGATTCAAACGTAAGGTTTCAAATAGATAACTTCCAAAAGGTTCAATTTTTGTAAAAACAATTTTTCCATTTTGAGGGATGACCGTCAAACCAGGAACAAAATCAAAAAATCCATCCCCCTTATTTTGAGGGTCATTGTTGTAATTTAATCGATCAAAATTAAAAAGACGTATTAGAGGTATTTCATTTATTGGATCCTCATTTCCTGTTGGAGCTGGAAAAGGTGTTCCAGAAACTGGAGTTATAAAATTCAAAGAAGAGGTTTCATTGTAAAATATATTCAATTTAAAATCTTCTTGTGAGAGTTGATACGCTCCTGTATTATAAATGTTTTTCATCATCAAATCCCAAATTGGAAGATTGACGTTTGTTACTGCGCTTTTTAGCATTTTCAATACAAGACTTTGATTATTTACAACTTGATTTCCTGTATTTATATCTGTACTTACATCGGTTGCATTTAATCCATCATTGGCAAATTCTCCAACTTGATACACTTGGCCACCAACAGTAAATTGGTAAGCTACCGCTAAGACTTCATCGTTTTGTAGGCGCTGGTTTAGAGAAATATAACCCAATTGTGTATTAACAGTATATTCATTGCCTTGTGTTAATTTTCTTGCATTTTCTAGCTTCCCATAATCAAAACCTTCATTGACACCTGGTATCAAAAATCCCGATTGTGCGGTTGCAATATCTCGAATAGCTTGTGTAAGTTGAGAACCAGCACCCCCAATATTCGTAGGATCAAAATCATTATTGGCATTGTCGGGATATGCATTTGGGCCAACATTAACAAACCCTGTTGGTGGAGTAGTTAAACCAATTCTTGAGGATTCTCCTAAATCTTGTAAAGCCAAAATATTTCTAACATTTTGAGTCTGATTTGTTCGGTTGGTCACCCAAACTTCAATTCGAGTGATTTGAACTTGAGAATTAATAAATGGGTAGTTTTCTAGAGCTTCATCATAGCGTTCTCTAAAATATTGCCCTAAGAAGAAATGTCTGTTTTCGTCATAATCTAATCCAAAAAAGTCAAAATCTTGTAATGTTCCGCCGCCTTGTGCCACAATGCTTCTTGTTTCTGATTGTTGCTCAGAAAAAACTCCTGTAATTCGTGTTTTCCCAAATTGCAGTTCTGTTTTTACACCAAATAAACTTTGAGCTCCTGAGATCAATGAACTGTTCAATGGCATGCTCACATTTCCTATTTCAAGTTTTTGAAGAATATTATCTTCTCCACCGTCAACAGTTGGATCAAATTCTAGTTTTATTAAATTTTGAAAATCAAACGTAGATTGTGTGTCATAATTTGCATTGACCTGCAAGCGTGTCCCTACTTTTCCCATTAAACTCAAACTAATGCGTTGGTCAAAATCAAAGGTTAAATTACTTTGGTTTCTTGGTGAAAATGCAGGATTTTCTTGTTTTGTATACATCAATCCTAAATCCATTTCCACAGATCCTTGTGGTACAACTGATATAACATTACCTCCAAAAATTGTTTCAAAAAATTTAGAATTCACATACAAGTCAGGGATCAAGTTCTTTTTCGCATCTTCTGAACCTTCTTTTTTTCCATCAAATGCGTCTAATTTTTCTTTATAATATTGTTTTAAATTCTCCTTTTGAATCAATGCTTGAAATTCTTTTGGCGTAAGAATTATGGGGTATTTTATGTCATAATCACCAACTTTTGAAGTATAATAATAACGATCTGTTATAGGATCATAGGTGTATTTATTGATAACACTACTTGGGTCAGGAGGGTTTAAATCTCTAAACGAAAAAGTGGTGGATGTAGAATCACGAACTGTAGGTGTTTGTTGAGACCATAACAAGCAACTAAAGCTGTAAAATACAACTAAAGCAAGGTGTTTAAGTTTCATTTTTGGGTTAAATAGTTTCAATAGTTTTATAAATTTTTTAGGGCTTCTTTGATGATTAGCTCTACAGAGGCATCTGGGGTTTGAGATAAAATTTTAACAACCACTCTTTCAGACTGTTTTTTAGCAAATCCTAATACTTCTAATGCAGATAACGCTTCATCTTTGTTTGTATTGTTTGAGGGTGTGATTGAGTCGTCAATATCGTAAATTTTTAGGACTTTATCTTTTAAATCAATGATAACACGTTGTGCTGTTTTCAATCCTATCCCTTTTACAGATTGAATTAGCGCTACGTCTTCTGAAGCAATGCCCTCTCGAACTTGTTTTGGTGTTAGAGAAGATAGCATGGTACGTGCAGTGTTGGTACCAATACCGCTAACTGATATAAGAAGTCTAAAAATTTCTCGCTCTGATGAAGTTGCAAAACCATATAGCTGTTGTGCATCTTCCTTGACTTGAAAATGAGTAAGTAATTTAATATGCTCATCATCCGTTAATTGTGAAAAAGTGTGTAGAGAAATATGTATAAAATAACCTATACCATTGCAATCTATAACAACACTTGTTGGCGATTTTTCTACTAATTTTCCACTTACATGCGTAATCATACCATAAAAACTTAACTTACCAAATGTACTAAAATTATAGTATTTTATATGAAGAAAAATCTAGGAGTTCAAATCAGCCTTTTCTTTTTGTTGTGCATCAATCACTGCAACTGCGGTCATATTTACAATTTCATCCACACTTGCACCAAATTGAATGATATGTACTGGCTTTCTAAGTCCCATCATAATTGGCCCTATGGACTCTGCTTTGTTGAGCTCTTTCAGTAATTTATAAGTGATATTTGCCGATTCCAAATTTGGAAAAATAAGTCCATTTACTTTTTTATTTGCTAATCTTGAAAATGGAAAATTTGCTTTTAACATATCACTATTTAATGCAAAATCGGTTTGCAACTCTCCGTCTACAGATAAATCTGGATGTCGTCGGTGTAAATATGAAACGGCTTCACGAACCTTTGTAGCCGTTTGATCTTTTGAAGATCCAAAGTTTGAATATGACAACATGGCCATCACTGGAGTAATTCCAAACATTTTCATCACTCCAGAAGTCATTTGTGTAATTTTTATCAAATCGTGGGCGGTTGGGTTAATGTTGATGGCTGTATCACTCAAAAATAGAGGACCTCTTTGCGTAATCATTACGTTGGTGGTGGCAATTCTTGTTGATCCTGGTGCAAGACCAATCAAATCGAGCATTGGTTTTACAACTGACGGATAATTTCTTGAATACCCTGTTATCAAAGCATCAGCATCTCCTTCATTGACCATCATTGCAGCATAATAATTACGTTCACGCATGAGCTTTTGAGCCGATAAAAGCGTTTGCCCACGACGCTCTTGTTGTTTCCAAAACACTTCGCCATACTTGTTTTTTTGCTCTATATGATCCTCATCTTTAGGATCAATTATTGGAACATCTGCATCAAATTCGAGTTCTTCTTTTAGGCGTTCTATTTGTTTTTTATTGCCTAACAAAATAGGAAGTGCTATACCTTCTTCATGTACAATTTGAGCCGCTTTTAAAACATCCAATTGATCGGCTTCTGCAAAAACAACGCGCTTAGGGTTTAGTTTTGCTCTATTAAATAGCAAGCGAACAATCTTGTTGTCTGCCCCCATACGATCCAATAAGGTCTCTTCATACTTTTCCCAATCCAAAATTGGTGCTTGTGCAACACCACTTTCCATTGCTGCTTTAGCTACGGCTGGTGGTATTTTTGCTATTAAACGAGGGTCAAAAGGTTTTGGAATGATATAATCACTTCCAAAAGTTAAACGCATTTCTCCATAGGCAATATTCACTTGTTCTGGAACAGGCTCTTTAGCTAGTTCTGCAAGTGCAACAACAGCAGCTTTTTTCATGGCTTCATTAATGGTTGTTGCTCTAACATCTAATGCACCTCTAAAAATAAAAGGAAATCCTAAGACATTATTTACCTGATTTGGATTGTCACTTCGGCCTGTAGCCATTATAATATCATCTCTTGTTTGAATTGCTAAATCATATGTGATTTCTGGATCTGGATTGGCCATTGCAAATACAATTGGATTTTTGGCCATAGATTTTAGCATTTTAGGAGAAACGATATTGGAAGTTGAAAGACCAATAAATACATCGGCATCATGCATTGCTTCTTCCAAAGTGTCTATTTCTTTTGTTGTTGCAAATTCAGACTTTTGTGGCGTAAGATTTTCACGATCTTGACGTATGACTCCCCTACTATCAAGCATCACAATGTTTTCTCGTTTTGCACCAAATGACATATATAGTCTTGTACAAGAAATTGCAGCAGCTCCAGCACCACTCACTACAATTTGTACATCTTCAATATTTTTTTCAGCAAGTTCTAAAGCATTCAAAAGAGCAGCAGCAGAAATAATGGCTGTTCCGTGCTGATCGTCGTGCATTACAGGGATATTCAACTCTTTTTTTAGACGTTTTTCAATTTCAAAAGCTTCAGGTGCTTTTATATCTTCAAGGTTAATCCCACCAAAAGTTGGCGCAATATTTTTTACGGTATTTATAAATTCATCAACATTTTCCGTATCAACTTCAATATCAAAAACATCAATATCTGCAAAAATTTTAAATAAAAGTCCTTTACCTTCCATTACTGGTTTTGAAGCTTCTGGACCAATATTTCCAAGTCCCAAGACTGCTGTTCCATTAGAAATAACTGCCACTAAATTACCCTTGGAAGTGTATTTATAGGCTTCAGATGGGTTTTTTTCAATTTCTAAACATGGTGCTGCTACACCTGGAGAATATGCCAAAGCTAGGTCACGTTGAGTCGCATATTTTTTTGTTGGAACAACTTGAATTTTTCCTGGAATTGGTTTAGCGTGATATGCTAGGGCTTCTAAATCGTGTCTGGTTAGTTTTGCCATATAGTTGGTTGTTGTTTAAGGATACAAATTTAGTAGTATCCTTGTAATGAGAAAATTTTTGTTTAATCTTTTAAAAACTTAATATTTCGAGTTAACCCTGTATATTTTGTGCGTTTGACTGCAGATTTTTTAAATACTTTATTGAAAGTTTCAAGTGTGATTTCTTCCCAGTCTTTCTTGGTCATCGATAGTAGTTCTGGTTTTGGATTAAATAAAGGTTCATTGTGTGCTTTAGAAAAACGGTTCCAAGGGCATACGTCTTGACAAATATCACAACCAAACATCCAATCGTCAAATTTTCTTTTCATTTCTGTTGGAATATTATCTTTGAGTTCAATGGTAAAATATGAAATACATTTACTACCATCAACCTTATAGGGTTCAGTAATGGCTTCTGTTGGACAGGCATCAATACATGCAGTACAGGTTCCACAATGATCTGTAACAGCATGATCTGGTTCTAAATCCAAATCAATAATCAGCTCTGCAATAAAATAAAATGAACCTACTTTTTGAGAAAGCAAATTACTGTGTTTACCGATCCACCCTAGTCCAGATTTCTTCGCCCAAGCTTTTTCTAAAATTGGCGCAGAGTCTACAAAAGCACGACCATGTACATCCCCGATCTCGTCCCTAATATATTCTAAAAGATGTTTTAATTTGTCTTTTATGACATAGTGATAATCTACGCCATAAGCATATTTACTAATCTTTGGTGCTTCTGGGTCCAATTGTGTTTGTGATGGAAAGTAATTATATATCAAAGACACAACACTTTTTGAACCTTCAACAAGTAGGGTTGGATCCAAGCGCTTATCAAAATGATTTTCCATGTATTGCATTTTACCATGTTTATTCTGATTTAGCCATTCTTCTAATCGTGGCGCTTCATCTTCCAAAAATTCTGCCTTACTTATGCCGCAAGTTAAAAAACCGAGGCGTTTGGCTTCGGTTTTAATAAGTTGTGCATACTGTACTTTTTTTGACATGCTAAAACAATCCTGTTTGGTAATCTCCTTTTTGACGACCAAGGTGTTTGTAGGCAAGTTCTGTAACTTCTCTTCCTCTAGGGGTACGCATTATAAATCCTTGCTGAATTAAAAATGGCTCGTAGACTTCTTCAATGGTTTCTGGACTTTCGCTTACCGCAGTGGCTATTGTTGTAATTCCAACAGGGCCTCCTTTGAATTTATCAATAATTGTGGTAAGAATTTTATTATCCATTTCATCTAAACCATGAGCATCTACATTGAGGGCTTTTAATCCAAATTTTGCAATCTCTATATCTATTTTACCATTACCCTTTACTTGAGCAAAATCTCTAACACGTCTCAATAGTGCATTTGCAATTCTTGGGGTTCCTCGACTTCGTCCAGCAATTTCAATGGCTGCTTCAAAACTTATAGGAACATTCAAAATTTGAGCACTTCGCTGAAGAATAGTCGAAAGTAATTCTGTGGAATAATATTGAAGTCGGCTGCTGATTCCAAAACGTGCACGCATCGGTGCTGTAAGTAATCCTGAGCGTGTTGTGGCTCCAACTAATGTAAAAGGATTCAAATTGATCTGAACAGTTCGTGCATTTGGCCCAGATTCAATCATAATATCAATCTTAAAATCTTCCATTGCAGAGTACAAATATTCTTCTACAATTGGGCTCAAACGGTGAATTTCATCAATAAAAAGTACATCTCTATCTTCTAAATTGGTAAGCAAACCTGCCAAATCTCCAGGCTTATCCAAAACAGGACCAGAGGTGACTTTAATCCCTACATTCAATTCATTGGCTAAAATATGTGCTAAGGTGGTTTTTCCCAATCCAGGAGGACCATGAAAAAGGGTGTGATCTAAAGCTTCATTGCGTTCTACAGCCGCTTTTACAAAAATTTGTAAATTTTCCAAAACTTGATCTTGCCCAGAAAAATCATCAAAGGTTAGCGGTCTTAACGCTTTTTCGATGTCGTGTTCCTCAGGAGATAAATTTTCGTCTGTTGGATCAAGGTGCTGATTCATAGTAACAAATATAAAGAAAAAGCCTTTCTCGTTTAAGAAAGGCTTTCTAATATATTTAAGAAGTAACTAACAATTTTAGTGCTGAAGCTCTTCTTCTCCGTCTTTAAGTGGAATATGTTGTGGCACAAAGTCTTCATCATGACCAGGTTTACTGTAATCATATGCCCAACGGTGAACATGTGGAATTTCTCCAGGCCAGTTACCATGCATATGCTCCACAGGTGCAGTCCATTCCAAAGTGTTTGAACGCCATGGATTTTGTTCCGTTTTCTTTCCATAGAACATGCTGTGAACAAAATTGTACAGGAAGACTAATTGTACAAGTCCTGCAACAAGTGCAAAAATCGTGATTAAAACTTGTACGTTTTGAGTATCATCAAAAAGAGGAAAATTACTGTTGGTGTAGTAGCGTCTTGGCAATCCTGCCATTCCTATAAAATGCATTGGGAAAAACACCCCATAGGCACAAACGGCAGTCACCCAGAAGTGAATGTATCCTAAGTTTTTATTAAGCATACGCCCAAACATTTTTGGGAACCAATGGTATACCCCTGCAAATAATCCATATAGTGCAGATATCCCCATTACTAAATGGAAATGTGCAACTACAAAATAAGTATCGTGAACATTGATATCAAGGGCACTATCCCCCAGAATAATCCCAGTAAGACCACCTGTTATAAATGTTGAAACTAAGCCAATTGAAAACAACATTGCAGGATTTAACTGAAGGTTTCCTTTCCAAAGGGTTGTAATATAATTAAATGCTTTTACTGCCGATGGAATGGCAATAAGTAATGTTGTAAATGTAAATACTGACCCTAAGAATGGGTTCATGCCTGAAATGAACATATGGTGGCCCCATACGATTGTTGATAAAAAGGCAATAGCAATAATTGAAGCTACCATTGCTCTGTATCCAAAGATTGGTTTTCTTGCATTTGTTGCTATAACTTCTGATGTTATCCCTAAAGCTGGAAGTAATACAATGTACACTTCTGGATGTCCGAGGAACCAAAATAAATGTTCAAATAAAACCGGTGAACCTCCTTGATAGTGTAATACTTCTCCTTGAATAAAAATATCTGAAAGGAAGAACGATGTTCCAAAACTTCTATCCATTATTAACAACAATGCTGCAGATAAAAGAACTGGGAAAGAAACTACACCAATTACAGCCGTGATAAAAAATGCCCAGATTGTTAGTGGTAACCTTGTCATAGACATCCCTTTAGTTCTAAGGTTTAATACTGTTACTATATAGTTCAGTGAACCAAGAAGTGAAGACGCAATAAAAATTGCCATTGAAACAAGCCAAAGTGTCATCCCTGCTCCAGACCCCCCTTGTGCTAATGGTAATGCACTTAATGGAGGATAAATTGTCCATCCTGCTGCGGCTGGTCCTGCTTCAACAAACAATGAAATTACCATAATTACACTCGATAAGAAGAAAAGCCAGTAAGATACCATATTTAGAAATCCTGAGGCCATATCTCTTGCTCCAATTTGCAATGGAATCAAAAGGTTACTAAAAGTACCACTTAGCCCTGCCGTCAATACAAAAAACACCATGATTGTTCCATGAATAGTCACCAATGCCAAATAAATATCTGCATCCATAACGCCTCCAGGGGCCCATTTACCTAATAGTGCTTCAAAAATTACATTTGGTTTTTCTGGCCATGCAATTTGCATACGCATTAGCAATGACATTAAAATTCCAATTATACCCATAATTATCCCTGTAATCAAATACTGCTTAGCAATCATTTTATGATCTTGGCTAAAGATGTATTTTGTTACAAAGGTTTCTTTGTGATGATGCCCGTGGTCGTCATCATGTGTATGGGTGTCTACGTGTGCTGACATAATCTTTTGGTATTACTATTTAGTTTTGAACTAATGAGTTTTTAAATATTTTTTGTTCTTGCAACCATGCATTGTATTCTTCTTCTGTTTCAACAATAATTTTCATTTGCATGTTGTAATGTGATTTTCCACAAATTTTGTTGCATAATAACAGGTAATCAAATTCATAGCGATCGAGCGGCTCTTCGCCTTTGGCTTGAAGTTTCTTACTATTTTCGTTTCGAATTTTATTGATATTTCTTACTTTTTCATAAATCTCTGGATTCAATCGCATTTCTTCAGTTGTAACGGTTGGCGTAAATGCAAATTGAGTAATCATTCCTGGTACACAATTCATTTGTGCTCTAAAATGTGGCATGTAAGCTGAATGCAGTACATCTTGAGAACGCATTTTGAATAATATTGGCTTTCCAACTGGTAAATGAAGCTCAGTTGTGATAATGTCGTCTTGAGCATTAGGGTCAGACTCATCTAGCCCTAAAATATTAGCATTGTCTAAGTTAATTAATCTCACATTGGCCTTACCAAGAACATTGTCTTCACCAGCATAGCGTGCTTTCCAGTTAAACTGTTGAGCATACAATTCTACGACAATTGGATCTTCCTCTTCATCAATATTCATAATATCATTCCAAGTAAATAATCCATACATGATAAGTCCCGCTAGGGTGATTACTGGAATAATTGTCCAGATAAATTCTAACTTGTCATTGTCGGCATAGAAAAGCGCTTTTCTGCCTTTTTCGCCTTTGTATTTAAAAGCAAAATAATGCAACAAAAATTGAGTGATGGTTTGTACAATAAAAATGACAACCATCGAAATAATCATCAATCGGTCTATTTCTGGTCCATGCTCAGAGGCTGAATTTGAAACGAGTGGTAAGTCTCCCCAAAGCGCAAAAGAGATGATGGTAATGAGGTATATAAATCCTAAAAATGCTAGCATCAAGTAGCCATTTACAGAATTGTCTTTATCATTTGCAATTTGGGAATTGTCTTTATTTGCTTGTGCTAAATCAAATATTTTAACCATTTGCCAAATCGCGATGGTGA
>CBFHNG010000002.1:0-87901 GCA_965657165.1 Flavobacteriaceae bacterium | reverse complement strand
AAATTCAGAATAAGCAAATCTACAATTTTTTTTTATTCAATAAAGTGAAAGCGCGCAAAAATCATTCTTATATTTGAACAAATTTATGTTGACCCGATTTTTATGACCGCATCAGAATTTTATAAACTACTTAAATTGGGCTTTCCTTTTGAACCAACACTAAAGCAAGATGCTAGTTTACAACAACTTGCAAACTTCATTACTTCCTCATCAAAACAAAATGTTTTTTTGCTGAAAGGATATGCAGGTACTGGAAAAACAACAATTATTGGTACGGTTGTAAAAAATATTTGGAAAGCCAAAAAAAGTGCAATGCTTCTTGCTCCAACTGGTAGAGCAGCAAAAGTCATCACAGGGTATGCCTCAACACAGGCCTATACAATTCATAAAAAAATATACATGCCTAGAACTGCAAAAAATGGAAAAATATCTTTTGTTTTGGCACCCAATAAACACAAAAACACACTTTTTATTGTTGATGAAGCCTCAATGATTTCCGATCATTCCAACCAAGGCGGCCTGTTTGGAAGTGGAGCACTACTAGACGATTTGATTCAATTTGTATATTCGGGTCATCAATGTAAACTTCTTTTGATGGGTGATACAGCTCAGTTACCCCCTGTAAGTCTAGATATTAGTCCGGCTTTAGATGCAAGAAAGCTAGAACTTAATTATGACAAACGTACTCAAGAAATAGAGCTTGACGAAGTTGTACGGCAGGCCCAAGACTCTGGCATATTATTCAATGCTACAATGCTTCGTGAATCTATAGCAAATCAATTTTTTGAACATTTTAAGTTTAATATTTCTGGATTTAAGGATATTATTCGTCTTCAAGATGGCAATGATATACAAAATGCACTAAGTGAATCTTATGCTTCTAGGGGTACTGAAGACACCGCATTTATTGTTCGCTCGAATAAACGCGCAAATGCTTATAATCAACAGATAAGATCTAGGATTCTTTTTAATGAACATGAACTCACTGCTGGAGATTTTTTAATGATAGTTCGCAACAATTATTTTTGGCTAAAACCCACAAGCGAAGCTGGATTTATTGCTAATGGTGATATTATTGAAGTGTTAGAATTATTTTGTATCAAAGAGTTATATGGCTTTAGATTTGCTGAAGTTAAAATACGACTCGTAGATTATCCAAATATGAAACCCTTTGAAACGGTTCTTATGTTAGATACCATTAATTTGGAAACCCCATCTTTACCCTACGAACAAGCAAATGATTTATATCAAGAAGTGCTTAAAGATTATGAAAATGAATCCTCAGGTTATAAAAAGTTTTTGGCGGTAAAAAAGAATAAATATCTCAATGCACTTCAAGTGAAATTCTCTTATGCTATCACCTGTCACAAATCTCAAGGAGGGCAATGGAATACCGTTTTTGTTGAGCAACCTTACTTGCCCAATGGAATAGATATGGACTATTTACGATGGTTGTATACCGCACTAACAAGAGCCAAAGAAACCTTATATTTGATAGGGTTTAACGATGATTTTTTTGAATCTTAAACTATTAACTATTCTTTAAATATTTCTAATAAAAAAAACTGTAATTTTACAGCGCTTTATTATGACAAAGACTAAGATTATTGCAATGATTCCTGCACGTTATGGTGCAAGTCGATTCCCTGCCAAGCTTATGCAAAATTTAGGTGGAGAAACAGTCATATACAGAACTTATCGAGCCACTGTAAATACAGGTCTGTTTGATAGCGTATATGTAGTAACCGACAGTCAAATTATTTTCGATGAAATTAAAAGCAATGGTGGGGAAGTACTGATGAGTATTAATGAACATAAATCAGGAAGCGACCGTATTGCAGAAGCAGTAGCCTCCATAGATTGCGATATTGTTGTTAATGTTCAAGGCGATGAGCCATTTACTGAAAAAGACAGTTTATCAAAATTATTGAATGTTTTTAAAGAGGATACCAATAAGCAAATTGATCTTGCTTCATTGATGGTAAATATTAAAGATAAGAATGAAATAAATAATCCAAATTGTGTCAAAGTTATTACGGATAAGGATAACTTTGCACTATACTTTTCAAGAAGTCCAATTCCTTTTCACAGGGATTCTAAAGTTGATACACAATACTTTAAACACAAAGGAGTTTATGCTTTTCGAAAGGCTCCATTATTAGAATTTACCAAACTTTCTATTCAACAGCTTGAAGCGTCAGAAAAAATTGAATGTATTCGCTTTTTGGAGCATGGTAAAAGAATTAAAATGGTAGAAACCACAATTCAAGGTATAGAAATTGATACGCCTGAAGACTTAGTTAAGGCACAAGCATTATGGCTTGACAATAATTCACCCCAAATCAAATAAATATGAGTTTTAAAAATTTTCCTATGGTATCTAAAGTGGTATTTGGTCGCGGTAGTTTTAATCAATTAAATGAAATTATTGAGCCAAAACGTCAAAACGAACGTGCACCCTTTATTTATTTCATTGATGATGTTTTTGAAAATAATCCAAATCTTATTTCAAGAATTTCTTTACTATATGATGATTATATCGTTTTTATCTCATCAGCAGAAGAACCCAAAACAACACAAGTTGATGCATTAGTTGAAAATATTATTTTAAAAACAAAAGCTATTCCATCTGGAATCATAGGTATTGGTGGTGGTAGTATTATGGATTTGGCAAAGGCTGTTTCAGTAATGCTTACCAACAACGGCTTGAGTGAAGAATATCAAGGCTGGGACCTATTAAAAACGCCTGGTGTGTATCATGTAGGTATACCAACAATTTCTGGAACAGGCGCAGAAGTATCAAGAACAGCAATTTTGTGTGGATCAAAATTAAAATTAGGCTTAAATAGTGATTTTACTCCTTTTGATCAGGTAATTTTAGATCCTGAATTAACAGATGGCGTTGAAATGAATCAATGGTTTTATACAGGAATGGATTGTTTTATTCATTGTGTAGAATCCTTAAACGGAAACTTCATCAATACATTCAGTAAATCTTATGGAGAAATGGCATACGAGTTATGTCATGAGGTATTTTTGGGAAATGATAGCTTTGAGGAAATGCAAGATAAACTCATGATGGCCTCTTGGCACGGTGGAATGAGTATTGCTTATTCACAAGTTGGAGTTGCTCATGCGATGAGTTATGGGTTATCTTTTGTTTTAGGGATTAAACATGGCGTTGGAAATTGTATAGTTTTTAATCATCTAGAGGAGTTTTATCCAAAGGATGTTGCAATTTTTAAGTCCATGACGAAAAAACATCATATAACTCTTCCTAAAGATGTTTGCAAATCGTTGACACAAAAACAAATGGATGCTATGATCGATGTTGCGCTGAGTCTTACTCCGCTTTGGGAAAATGCAATTGGCAATCAATGGAAATCAGTAATAACTCGATCCAAGCTTGAGAAGCTTTACTCAAAAATGTAATGATAAAATATATTTCTAAATTTATTTATCAAAAAATTTTAGGTTGGAAGGCCACAGGATTTAACGACTTTGATCATGTAAAAAAAGCGGTTATAATTGCCGTACCACACACCAGTTGGCATGATTTTTATATAGGGGTGTTACTGCGATCAGTGCTGGGTATACAAGCAAATTTTGTGGGTAAGAAAGCATTATTTAATCCTTTGACGGGTTGGATTTTTAAAAGTCTTGGCGGTGCTCCTGTGGTTAGAAAAGCCAATGAAAAGCAGGTTGATGCTATAGCACGACTTTTTAATGAAAAGAAAGAATTTCGAATGGCAATTGCACCAGAGGGCACACGAAAAAAAGTAGACGCTTGGAAAACAGGATTTTATTACATCGCCAAAAAAGCAAACGTTCCAATTTTAATGTTTACTCTTGATTTTAAAAATAAAGAAAATAAATTTTCCGAACCTTTTTACCCAACTGACGATATAGAGGAGGATTTTAAGTTTATGCGTTCCTTTTTTGATGGGGTAGAAGGTAAAATTCCTGAATATTCTTAAGAAATTTCCATTGTATGATAAACGTTTTGAACATCATCATCTTCTTCAAGTTTTTCTAATAATTTTTCAACATCAGCAATTTGATCTGTATTGAGCGGTTTTGTAATTTGAGGAATTCGTTCAAATCCTGAAGAAAGAATTTCAATATTTCGAGACTCTAATTCAGATTGAATAGCCCCAAAACATTCAAAAGGTGCATAAATTAAAATGCCATCTTCGTCAGAAAACACCTCTTCTGCGCCATAGTCTATAAACTCAAGTTCAATTTCTTCTGCATCCAAACCCTCTGAATTAATTCTAAAATTACAAGTATGATCGAACATAAATACAACAGAACCTGAAGTTCCTAAACTGCCATCACACTTGTTAAAATAACTTCTAACATTGGCCACCGTTCGAGTGTTGTTATCTGTTGCTGTTTCTACTAAAATTGCAATGCCATGTGGCGCATAGCCTTCAAAAAGTACTTCTTTGTAGTCGCCTTGATTTTTGTCACTCGCACGTTTTATGGCACGTTCAATATTGTCTTTTGGCATATTGACCGATTTCGCATTTTGAATCACTGCTCGCAATCGAGAATTACTATCAGGGTCTGGACCACCTTCTTTGACCGCCATCACAATATCTTTCCCGATACGTGTAAAGGCCTTACTCATCGCAGACCAACGTTTCATTTTTCTAGCTTTACGAAATTCAAATGCTCTTCCCATAAATATTAAAAATTAATTATTTAACAAAAATATGAATGCTTATCATATATACAAATAATGTGCATTTAAAACGTTTTAATAATATCAGTAAATACAGATAAATTCTCAAACAAAAGATGCTTGGGGAGCTTGTTATATTTGGGTAAAACTGCCAAATAGCGTTCTTCATTAGTGGTATACACATATTTAAATTTAGGTTGAAATAGTCCTAATTGACGGACTAATTCTTTGATAAAATCATCGTGATGTACCAAATCATTACTGCCACAATGAAACACCCCATTTTTGTTACGATTAATGATATAATGTATCTGCTGTACCACTCTTTTATCGGTGCATACATTCATGATTAAATTTGGAAATAACTCTATGGGTTCATTGACTTGGTGAAGTAATTTCATTTCATTCACGCGTGGCGATTGTGTCCCAAAAACCATAGGCAATCTAATAATTGCTACCTGACGTTTAGGCAACTTTAAAAGCTGTTGTTCTACACGAATTTTGAAATGACCATAAATACTATTGCTTAGGGTCGTATCGGTTTCATAACTAGGGTATTTGCTGTAGGCGTCAAAAACATTAGCAGAAGATAAAAATATGATTTTACTCTTTTTTTGTCCTTTTAAGTACTGATATATATGTCTGTGCGCCAACAATTGCGAAGGAAATGTTCCTCTCAATGCCGAAATAATAATTGTAGGTTGCAAAGCTGAAAGCAACTCAATAATATCATCTTCTTCAAAGTTATATTCAAAAAAATGATGGTTATTTTCAAAGGAAGCTTTTGGCGTATGATATGTTCCAAAGGTTTTGAAATAAGAAGATAATTCTTTGTAAATAGAATTTCCTAAAAAGCCACTCGCACCTAAAATCAATATACGATGCTTTTGCTGTATCATTTTAAAATATTAAGAAATTAGCCTTTATAAAATGGAAGTTTCACAACTGTTGCAGAAATGGTTTTTTTTCTAATTTGAATAAAAATTTCACTTCCAACTTTTGAAGATCCAATAGATACATAACCCATGCCTATACCTTTGCAAACAGATGGTGCCATAGTTCCAGAGGTTACTGCTCCAATAGAATTTCCATTGGCATCTAAAATTGGATAATCTTTTCGAGGAATACCACGTTCATTTAGTTCAAAACCAACCAATTTTCTTTCTACACCATGTTCTTTTTGCTTTTGGAGGGCTTCATGATTTGTAAACACTTTATTGAATTTTGTAATCCAGCCCAATCCTGCTTCAATAGGCGATGTGGTGTCATCAATATCATTACCATATAAACAATAGCCCATTTCTAAACGAAGAGTATCTCTTGCTGCTAATCCTATGGGTTTAATTCCAAAATTTTTTCCAGCTTCAAAGACTTTATTCCATATATGTTCTACTTCAGAATTTTTACAGTAGATTTCAAATCCTCCACTACCAGTATATCCTGTTGCAGAAATAATCACATGGTCGATTCCTGCAAAATCTGAAACTTCAAAATTGTAAAATTTAATGGATGATAAATCTGTGCTACTCAATGACTGCATGGCTTCTACGGCTTTTGGACCTTGAATTGCCAAAAGCGAATAATCATCACTAATATTTTTCATTGTAGCGCCCATATGATTTTTGGAACTGATCCAATTCCAGTCTTTTTCTATGTTACTGGCATTAACTACCAAAAGATAAGTTTCTTCCTTTACCCGATATATAATGAGGTCGTCTACAATTCCGCCTGTTGTGTTTGGTATACAACTATATTGTGCTTTCCCAATGCTGAGTACTGAAGCGTCATTTGAACAAACAGATTGAATTAAACCTAAAGCGTTTGGTCCTTCAATTAAAAATTCTCCCATATGTGAAACATCAAAGACTCCAACATGGTTTCGAACAGTTTCATGCTCTATATTAACACCTTCATATTGTACAGGCATGTTGTAGCCCGCAAAAGGGATCATTTTAGCACCCAGAGCTTGGTGAATATGTGAAAGGGCAACTTGTTTCATGGTCTATATTATTTAGACCACAAATCTACATAAATTTTGTACTTAATTTGTGTTAAAATTTCAACATAAAAGATTTAAATTCCTCATAATTTTTGACAAAAGTCGCATGCTTTTGTTGGTCAATTACAGCTTGAATTTGTGGAGGTAGTTCTATTTTTTCAGGAATCACATCTTCAACAACGTCTAAAAATTTTGTGGGATGTGCAGTTTCTAAAAATACAACTTGAGAATTTGAATGATTTGATAAATGGGCTTTTGCACCTAAATATCCAACTGCACCATGAGGGTCTGCAATATATCCAGAATTTGAATAAATCGTTTCTAAAGCAGTTTTAGTTTCATCATCAGTAAAGCTGTAAGATGACAAATTGGATTTCAATTTATTGATATCATTATCATGCAGCGCTTGAATTCGAATAAAATTACTTGGATTCCCAACATCCATAGCATTACTAATGGTCTGAATTGATGGCTTAGGATTATATGTATTCGTCTCTAAAAACCTGGTTACAACATTGTTGGCGTTATTAGAGGCAATAAAATGTTCAATTGGAAATCCAAGTTTTTGTGCAACCATTCCAGCACAAATATTTCCAAAATTACCACTTGGAACAGAAAATACGATAGGTTTATCTAATGCTTTTAATTGTTTGTAGGCAAACATAAAATAAAACATTTGTGGTAACCAACGTGCCACATTAATTGAATTGGCTGAAGTTAACTCTAATTGCGAGGTCAAATCGACATCCAAAAAGGCCTTTTTTACCATATCTTGACAATCATCAAAAGTACCGTCAACCTCTAAGGCGGTTATGTTTTGTCCTAATGTTGTCAGTTGTTTTTCTTGAACATCACTTACTTTACCACTAGGGTAAAGGATAACAACGCGAACGCCTTTGACACCAAGAAAACCACTAGCAACAGCTCCTCCAGTATCACCAGAAGTAGCCACTAAAACAGTAACTTCGGCATTATTATTTCTATTAAAATAGCCTAAACAACGTGCCATAAAACGTGCTCCAACATCTTTGAATGCCATTGTTGGTCCATGAAACAATTCGAGGGTTGAAATTCCTTCTTCAATATCTACAATAGGGAAATCGAAATTTAATGTATCTTCTACAATTTGCTTCAAATCATCATTTGGAATTTCATCTCCAACAAATTGCTGAATCGCTTTAAAAGCAATTTCTGAATGAGATAATTCATCGAGTTTTTCAAAGAAATCTTCATTTAAAGGCGAAATATGCTCAGGAAAATAAAGCCCTCTGTCTGGTGCTAATCCCTTTCGTACAGCATTTTCAAAATTTGAATCGGGTGCTTGCTTGTTTAAGCTATAATATTTCATAGATTATTGGGTTAAAATTCTAATGCCTTGAGTATTTATTTTAGAAACATAAATTTCGAATGGAATATGTGTAGATTTTAATAACTGTTTTTGTGCAGTTTTAACCTGAAGGGCTACACTTTCACCTTTACATAAGCTAAATACTGAAGGACCTGAACCGGCAATAGATGTTCCCAAGGCATTGGCATCTAATGCACTGTTTTTTAATGCTTTAAAATTTGGAATTAATTTGCTTCTATGGGGTTCAACCACAACATCTTTCAATGAATTTCCAATAAGTATATAATCGTTTGTGTGCAATGCATGAATCAAACTTCCTAAATTTGCCCATTGTACTATAGCGTCTGAAAGAGGGATTTCTTTTGGTAAAATAGATCTAGCTTCAGAAGTTTTAATTTCTATTTGTTGATGTGCAATAACGGCATATAGTTCTTCGGGAGTAGGAAGTTGTATTACTTCCAAAGGTTGATTACTTTTTACAAGGGTAAAACCTCCAAAAAGGGCAGGAGCGATGTTATCGGCATGCTCGGATTTACTTGCAATGGCTTCTCCTTTCATTGCAAAAGTTGTGAGTTCTTGTTTAGTATATGGATTTCCAAGAAGATAATTCATCCCAAAAACACTTCCAGCAGCACTTGCAGCACTACTCCCAATTCCACTACCAGGTTTTATGTTTTTATAAATTTCAATTTCAAAACCAAAGTCTGGTTGAGCATCTTTATAAAGCGCAAGAGCTGAAACACCTGCTACGTTTTCATTTACATTGAAAGGAAGGTCATAGCCACCTTCAATTTTTGTGATGTGAAGCCCTTTCTTAGGTGTTTTTCTAATAATCATTTCATCACCGATTGCATCTAGACAAAAGCCTAAAACATCAAAACCACAGCCCACATTGGCAACTGTACCTGGTGAGAAAATTTTTACTTCTTTCATTTCATTAGTTTAAATATTTGATGCTCTTATAATATCTGCAAAAAGTCCTGAGGCTGTCACTTCAGATCCTGCTCCAGCACCTTTAATAATAAGTGGTTGGTCACTGTAACGTTCTGTGTAAAACATCACAATATTATCCTTTCCTTCTAAATTATAAAATGGATGACTTGCTGGAATTTCTTGAAGACCAACATTTGCTTTTCCATCGATAAACGAGGCAACATATTTTAATTTTGCATCGTTGTTATTTGCTGAATTTAGCAACGTTTTGAACGCTTCATCTTTAGATTTTATTAATGAATAAAAATCATTAACCGAAGAAGCTTCTAATGCACCCTTCGGTAAAAATCCATCATTGAAAATATCAGACATATTCAATTTATACCCAGATTCTCTGGCTAATATAAGAAGTTTTCGAGCCACATCTGTCCCACTCAAATCAATTCTAGGATCAGGTTCTGTGTAGCCTTCTTTTTGTGCTTCTTTTACAACTTCATGGAATGCTGTTGAATCGTTGAAGTTATTGAAGATAAAATTTAGACTACCCGACAATACAGCATGAATAGAACGAATACGATCTCCAGATGCAATTAAATGATTTAGAGTATCAATTACAGGAAGACCTGCACCAACATTGGTTTCAAAAAGAAAAGGCGCTTTGTATTTGCGTGATAAATCCTTTAGATTTTGATATTGTTCGTAGTTTGCAGAACATGCAATTTTATTACACGCTATCACTGCAATACTTTCTTTCAAATAATGGTCATATGTACCTGCAACAGTTGCATTTGCAGTAATATCAACAAACATTGAATTCCTTAAATTAAGTGCTTTTGCCTTTTCAAAAAACTCAATTGGATCTGTTTTTTCTCCATTTAATAGGGTTTCTTGCCATTGTCTTAAATCAATTCCTGATTCATCAAAAGCCATAAGTTTTGAATTTGAAAGCCCAACGATATTAATCTTTAGTTTTAATGTATTTTGAATGTAAGACGCTTGTTTTTCGATTTGACTTAAAAGCGTACTTCCTACATTTCCTACACCCATTACAAACAAATTGAGTTGTTTTGTTTCAACCTCAAAAAAGGATTCATGTAAACAATTAAGTGCTTTTTTTACATCTTTATCTGCGATAACAGCAGTGATATTTCTTTCTGAAGCACCTTGTGCAATAGCACGAATATTGACATTGTTTTTACCCAAAGTGCTAAACATATTTCCACTAATCCCTTGATGATTTTTCATTCGATCACCAATAACTGCAACAATCGAAAGATGTTGTTCAAGTACTAGAGGATCAATTTTTAAAAGTGAAATTTCATTTTCAAATTCTTTATCTAATACCAATTTGGCAAGTTTTGCATCTTTGTCTGCAACACCAACACATATAGAATGCTCAGAAGAAGCCTGAGTTGTAATAATGACATTTATTTTTTCGTGTGCTAAGGTTTCAAACAAACGCTTAGAAAAACCAGGAATTCCAACCATACCGTTGCCTTGTAGTGTTAACAAAGAAATCCCATTAACATTACTAATTCCCTTAATAGGGTTAGAATTACCATTTTCAACATCTTTGGTAATAAGAGTACCGTCCTCATCTGGTGCCATTGTGTTTTTGATGAGAATTGGAATATTTTTGTACAGTACAGGCAATACCGTTGGAGGATATAAAACTTTTGCTCCAAAATGTGATAATTCTATGGCCTCAAAGTAAGATAATTTACGAATTGGTTTTGCTTGCTTAACGAGTTTTGGATTGGTGGTATACATACCGCTTACATCAGTCCAAATTTCCAAAGATTTAGCCTCCAATGCAGAAGCAACAATTGCTGCTGTATAATCTGATCCGCCACGCCCCAAAGTCGTAATTTCACCATCTTCAGACTTTGAAATAAATCCTGGTAAAATCGTTATTAATTTGTCATTGTGCTCAAAATAAGTAGTAATATTCGCATTGGTTTCTTCAAATTGAACGGCTGCATTTGTGAAATTTGAATCCGTAACAATTAAGTTTTGACTATTTTTCAATTGAACATTTAACCCTTTTTGTTGCATGGCTTCAAAAATGATAAGCGAAGACATTAATTCTCCAAAACTCAATAACTTATCTGTTGTTTGAGCCGATAATTCATTGATTAAATAAATTCCATCCAGAAGCTTTTCTAGTTCTAATAACTTCTCTAAAATGATGTCTTTAGTACTTTCCAATGAATCTCCTGTCAAAAGCCCCTCTATAACGTCAATATGTTGTTTTTTGAGTTTATTAAAATCGCTTTTGTAATCCAAATCTTTTGAAATGGCTTTGCTTGAAGCATTCATCAACTTGTCTGTAATTCCACCAACTGCTGACACTACAACCACAACAGATTGATTCTCAGATGCATGACTGACAATTTGAATAACTTTATTGATATTTTCTGAAGAACCTACTGAAGTTCCTCCAAATTTTAAAACTTTCATTTAGTATTTGATTTAATTGAAATTGATGTTGTAAAAACAACTTGAAACATGACGAATATTTATATAAAAATGTACCCCAAAGGGGTAATAATCGTCATAGCAATAAGAGAAGTAAGGGGGGAAGATGCCCAAACAGATAATGAATCATTTTTGAAAGTAAGATTTTGAAATGAATACATAATGTCTCAATTACAATTCAAAATTATTATTTTTAGATAACTTAAAAAACTTATACTTAAGTTTTATGAATTATTGATTTTTAAGGGGCTAATTTTTTCATTTAAACAAAAAAAACATTGAATACTGAGATATATTCAATGGTTTTTAAAATACTAAAAAAAATGATTTAAATTGAGGGAAGTAACTTTGTTTTAACTTCACCAAATCCAATTCTTAAGCCATTTTTTTCTGAATGTCCTCGAAGAATTACAGTATCATTATCATTAATAAATTTTCGTTCCGAACCATCAGATAAAAGAAGTGGTTTTTCACCTTTCCAGGATAACTCCAACATTGATCCATAAGAATCTGGAGTTGGACCAGAAATCGTACCGCTTCCCATCATATCTCCAGCATTAACAGGACAACCATTTACAGTATGATGTGCCAGTTGTTGGGCCATATTCCAGTACATGTATTTAAAATTTGAACGTGATACAACTGTTTCTTTATTATTTTCTGGTTTTATAGCCACCTCTAAGTTTATATCAAAACTTTTTTTGCCTTGGTATTGCAAGTACTCAAGTGGAGTAGGGTTTTGCGTTGGCGATTCCACTCGAAAAGGTTCAAGGGCATCCAATGTAACTATCCATGGCGATATTGAGGAGGCGAAATTCTTGCCTAAAAATGGCCCTAATGGGACATATTCCCAACGTTGAATATCACGAGCACTCCAATCATTAAATAAAACAAGTCCAAAAATATAGTCTTCAGCGTCTTCAATTGGAATAGGATCGCCTAAATCATTGGCATCAGTCGTAATAAAAGCCATTTCTAACTCGAAATCAACGGATTTACTAGGACCAAAAACAGGGGATTCTGCACCAGCAGGGAGGGTTTGTCCCTTAGGGCGACGAACAGGAATGTCTGTAGTAATAATCGAAGAACTTCTCCCATGATATCCTACTGGAAGATGTAACCAATTGGGCATCAGTGCATTTTCTTTACCACGAAACATGATGCCAACATTGGTCGCATGCTCTTTACTGGCATAGAAATCGGTGTAATCACCAACCTGAACTGGTAATTGCATTTCAATTTCATCAAGTCTAAAAAGTACAATTTCTTTGTGTTTTACATTGCTTTTTAAAGTTGGATTGTTGTCATCAAATAGATCTGCAATTCGATTTCTAACAGCACGCCAAGTTTTTCGTCCATCAGCAATAAAATCATTTAGATTGTCTTGTAAAAATATATCATCTGTTAGTGGAATTCCTTCAAAATAACCTAACTGATGGAGTGCTCCTAAATCAATAGCAGTATCTCCAATTCGTGTACCAATTGTAATTATGTCATCTCGAGTAAGAAACACACCAAAAGGAATATTTTGGATTGGAAAATCTGAGTGTGTGTCTACATGTAACCAAGATGATCGATCTGGGTTGTTTGCAAAATTTGGCATATTCAAAAAATGTTAATTAATTTTTAATAAATTTTACATCAAATATATGTTTTTTAACGGATATAATTAATGTTATTATTACTTTTGCATCTTTAAACGTTTATACACCAAAAATATGCAACGAGACGCACAAATTTTCGAACTTATTGAAGCTGAAAAACAACGCCAATTAAATGGTATAGAACTTATTGCCTCTGAAAACTTTACGAGTGATCAAGTCATGGAAGCTACAGGATCTG
This sequence comes from Flavobacteriaceae bacterium, assembly GCA_965657165.1. Taxonomy (GTDB): domain Bacteria; phylum Bacteroidota; class Bacteroidia; order Flavobacteriales; family Flavobacteriaceae; genus UBA3537. The sequence goes on along the minus strand of CBFHNG010000002.1, from coordinate 74,614 downwards.
TATTAACCAATAAATATGCGGAAGGATACCCAGGTAAGCGTTATTATGGTGGATGTGAAGTTGTGGATGAAGTTGAGCAAATTGCAATTGATCGCGCCAAAACACTTTTTGGTGCAGCGTGGGCCAATGTTCAGCCACACTCTGGAAGTCAAGCTAATACTGCTGTCTTTCATGCCTGCTTGAAAGTTGGCGATAAAATTTTAGGATTTGATCTTGCCCACGGAGGACATTTGACACATGGATCTCCTGTAAATTTTTCTGGACGTCTTTACAATCCTGTTTTTTATGGTGTTGAAAAAGAAACTGGAACGCTTAATTATGATAAAATTCAGGAAATTGCAACCAAAGAACAACCAAAACTTATTATTGCAGGAGCATCCGCATATTCTAGAGATATAGATTACAAACGTTTTAGAGAAATTGCCGATAGTGTAGGAGCTATTCTTTTGGGCGATATTTCACATCCTTCTGGTTTAATTGCCAAAGGTGTTTTAAACGATCCATTACCGCATTGCCACATCGTAACCACCACTACACACAAAACCCTGCGTGGGCCAAGAGGAGGACTCATCATGATGGGAAAAGATTTTGAAAATCCATTTGGATTGACCTTTAAATCTGGAAAGCCAAAAATGATGTCATCGCTTTTAGATTCAGCAATTTTCCCTGGAAATCAAGGTGGACCTTTGGAGCATGTCATTGCAGGAAAGGCCATTGCTTTTGGTGAAGCGCTTACCGATGAATTTATGCACTATATTTTGCAAGTAAAAAAGAATGCTGATGCGATGGCAAAAGCTTTTGTAAAACGTGGCTATGATTTAATTTCAGGCGGAACGGATAACCATATGATGTTGATTGATTTACGTAACAAAAATATCACAGGAAAAGATGCAGAACAAGCTTTGGTAAAAGCCGATATTACCGCCAACAAAAATATGGTGCCTTTTGATACACAAAGCCCATTTGTAACCTCTGGTATTCGTGTTGGAACACCTGCCATTACAACGCGTGGTTTGGTTGAAAGCGATATGGAAGCAGTGGTGGATTTTATAGATGAAGTCATCAATAATCATGAGGACGAGGCAGTTTTAGAATCTGTTGCAAACCGTGTTAATGCAATGATGAGTCATCGACCACTTTTCGTTTAGAAAAAAATCATTTTAAATAAAAAGTCAGCGCTTTGTGCTGACTTTTTTAGTTCTCAAAATCTATAGCATTATAGGCCCCCAAATCACTAGGTGAGGAGCGTGGTGCTCCGGTAATATCAGTATTTAATACTCCACTGGGAGTTCCTGTTGAAGCTGCTGGAGAACCTAATGGTATTTGAAGTTTATTTTGTTGTGGATCTAAAAATTCAGGGGTCATATTAAAAAACATATTTTCATAAAAATTTAAATCCTCAAAATTATAATATGGCCCTGAAAAGTTGTTGTTAGGATCATTAAAATATACCAAACAGTTTTTAAATTTAAAGTTAAAACCAGCATCTGAAATGGGATCTAATAACAACTCAGGATTATCGTTACCATAAATAATACAGTTTGTAAAATTTGCTGTAGTTAAGGTATTAGGAATAATATTTTGATTTAAATCAACACTAAAATTATTGAGCAAAAGCGCAGGGAATTGACGAAAACTATTCGTCCAATAATTTGCTATGGTCGAATGAACAACATTGTAATTTCCTCCAAAAGTTGCTGCAAATGACGATTGTCCACTTTTGTTAATGACTAAATTTTCGGCGTTAATTTTAGTTGCGCGTCCCAAAACACCAAAGTTACTTGAATTGTATATCTGTGTATTTGTAAGTTCAAGCTTTGATGTATCGTCTTGATTTCCATCGACTAAAAGACCTACTGTACTATTTTTAATTGTGGTATGATTAAATTTATTATTTGTACTTCCGTTAAATAACCAAATGGTTTGCCATTGTCCAGGCACTTCAGCAAAACCAGGTTCAAGGCGATCGCCTTCAAAAATAATTTCATTTTCCATAAGCTCTGTATCTGAACTTACATCTCCATTGGCATGAATAGAGGCATTATTGGTTACCAATAGTCCAGAATTCGCATGAAAATGAATACGTGCACCAGCTTCAACAGTTAGGGTTTTACCCTCATCAACAGCAGCGTAACCATAAATCACATAGGGTTTTTCATTGGTAAACGTCAATTCATTATCATCCAAAAAACGGCCTTGTATATTTGTTTCATCATAGGTGCCATCACCATCAACATCAAAACTTAGAGTTTCTATCACTGTTGAACCGTCGGGGTTTGTTAATTGTTGAGGGTATATAAATACGGCATCTTTAACAAGTGTAACGAGTTCTACTTTCTGAATGTTTATTGCCCCAAATTCTATGGCATCTGTATATAAAAACTGTGTCTCATTTGTCACTAACGATTGAATATCAATTGTTGTTTCAATGAAGATATACATACTGTCTTTGGCTAGTAATTCTACATTTGTAAACTCTTTTCCTGAAAGTGGAAGATCTCCAGTCATACCGTCAACATTGAGACGATAATTGGAATTTAGTCCATTTCTAAGTTTTATTTTTGGAATAGAAATATTTTCATCGGAAGTATTATATACCTTTAAAGTATATGTACTTGAACCAATATTACTAAAAACAGTATCGAGATAAACAGTGTCTTTTGAAAATTTCAAATTACCATCGCTGGGGGTGAAGTTAAAATCTTTTCGACAAGAACTCCAAAGCAATAAAAAACAAAATGAGACTAGAAAATAAAAATAACGTTTCATACAAGTTAGGACTGTTTTGTAAAAATATAACTTTTAAAGGAATTTATACCTATTCATCAAAAATGGTTTGAATGGCTTTTGAAATTCGTTTCGGACGTTGTGTTTTAGGATCAGTCATACACCATTTTGTTTTGCTTTTTACTAAAAGTTTTTCTGTTTTAGCATTGTAAATTTCAACCACACGAATACTTGTAACGCCCTCACATTCAGTTACATATGTTTTTAAATGTAATTGATCTCCTAAAAAAGCTGAAGCCTTGTAATCAATTTCATGACGTAAAACAACCCAAACATTTTCCTGACGTTGTTTTTCAGAAGTTAAAGAGGTCCAATGCGCACGCGCCATGGCTTGAATCCATTCCAAATAACGAATGTTATTCACATGATTCAAATGGTCGATATCATCTGAAACAACAGTTCTAAATTGTTCAAACACTTGCATTATTGAGCAGGAATTATTTTGACTTCAAAAATTTTGTCCCAACGTTTTCCGGTTACAAACAATGTTTTTGTCTCAGGGTTATAAGCCATACCATTTAGTACATCTAATCCTGGGTGATTTGTGACTTTCTTTTTTAAATCTTTAAAATCGAGAACAGCCTCAATAGCTCCATTTTCTGGATTAATAATAGCTACTCCATTTTTTTGATAGCGGTTGGCATATATTTTTCCTTCTACCCATTCAAGCTCATTCAAATTTGCTAATTTTCCTTTATTGGTATATGCCTGAACATATCGTTCTTCTTCAAGTGTGCTGGAGTTTAAAATCCAAATATTTTCTGATCCATCTGTTTTGTACAGTTTTTTACCATCATTACACAATCCCCATCCTTCCTTACTTTGGCCATAATTGAAGCTGCCAATAGCTTCAAATTTATCAACATCATATATCAAGCCACGGCCTTCGCGCCATGTCAATTGATAAATTTTATCGTTCATCACCGTTAAACCTTCACCAAAATAAGAGGTTGATAAATTAATGTTTTTGAGAACTTTACCATTTTTATAATCTAGTGCTCTAAGTTTAGACTCTCCATATTGCCCAGTGCTTTCGTATAGTATTCCATTATGAAACTCCAAGCCTTGAGTGTATGAAGTAATGTCATGTGGATAGGTGTTTATCAATTTGTAAGAATAGAGTTTTGGGGATTCACTATTGACAACAATTACTTTCTTTAAGGCAACTTCTTTTTTACCTTCAAAAAAAACAGTAGCCTTTATCATTTTTTCTCCTAAACCAATGGTTTTTAAATTGAATTGTTTCGGAATTAAGGATTTGTTCAAGGTAAATTGAACAGAATCAATGACCTTGCTATTTGGGTTTAATATGCTTAATTCTAGGGTTTCAGCGTTAGAAATGATGTTCTTCTTGGCATTGGATTGAATCGTAAAGTTGGCTTTAATTGCTTTTGAAGAATTCCCACACGATAAAACAATACATGTAATAACTATGATTTTCAATACTTTAGATAGGCGCATAGGCTCAAATATTTTTTGGCAATTTATTTATTTATATTCAGTAAAAAAAATATTAAAACATCGTATATTTGCCACGGGCAAGTCCTACACAACCAGCTCCTGTAGAATCCTCCAGGGCGGGAACGCAGCAAAGGTATACGGTTGTAGCGGTGTGATGTAGATCGCTTGCCTTTTTTTGTACACGCTATTTTCCTAAATCTTTCTATATTTAACTTATAAATTACCACAAAAGTATGTCAAAAACTGTCCTTATAACTGGCGGATCATCTGGAATTGGAAAATCCATAGGAGAATATCTTACAAATAAAGGGTATCGTGTATATGGGACTAGTCGTTTTCCTGAAAAATACAATAACTCAAAATTTACCATTATAAAATTAGACGTTACAAATCCCGATTCAATTTTGAATTGTGTTAAAGAACTATTGGACAAAGTCTCTAAAATTGATGTACTCATAAACAATGCAGGAGTAGGAATTACTGGGCCAATGGAAGAAATTCCGATGGCCGAAATGAAAAACAATTTTGAAACTAATTTATTTGGCCCCATAGGAATGATTAATGCTGTTTTGCCAAATATGCGTTCGCATAAATCGGGACTAATTATCAACATCACATCTATTGCAGGATATATGGGATTACCTTTTCGTGGGGTATATAGTGCAAGCAAAGGCGCTTTTGAGCTTATAACTGAGGCCTATCGAATGGAGCTAAAAACATTTGGTGTTTGCATGACCAACGTCGCACCAGGCGATTTTTCAACTAATATTGCCGCTGGTCGATACCATGCGCCATTGCTTGAAAATTCCCCTTACAAAAAAACTTATGGTACAACTTTAGAGTTGCTTAATACTCATGTTGACGATGGAGAAGACCCTATGATATTAGCTAAAATTGTACATGACATTATAGAAACGAAACACCCAAAAATTCATTACAAAGTAGGCGCATTTTTACAAAAATTTTCTATTATTCTAAAGCGTGTTCTTCCAGACAAAGTTTTTGAACGCCTTTTGATGTCATTTTATAAACTTTAATGTTTAAAACTCTTTAATCTTGTTAATATAATTATGCTTATCACCTTTGGTGTAGTGCGCTAATATTTTATTTTTACAAATCAACTTTAAAACAAAACAAATGAAATTTTTTATCGATACCGCAAATTTAGATCAAATTAAAGACGCTCAAGATCTTGGTGTTCTTGATGGTGTAACCACCAATCCATCATTGATGGCTAAAGAAGGAATTACAGGTGCCGATAATATTTTAAACCACTATAAAGCCATTTGTGAGATTGTTGACGGTGATGTTTCTGCAGAAGTTATTGCAACTGATTTTGAGGGTATGGTAAAAGAAGGGGAAGCTCTTGCTGCATTACACCCACAGATTGTTGTCAAACTCCCAATGATAAAAGCAGGGGTAAAAGCTTGTAAATATTTTAGCGACAAAGGTATAAAAACGAATGTAACACTAGTGTTTTCACCTGGTCAAGCCATTTTAGCTGCTAAAGCTGGGGCTACTTACGTCTCGCCATTTATTGGACGGCTAGACGATATCTCTACAGATGGCCTTAATTTAATTGCCGAAATTCGTCATATTTATGACAACTACGGATTTGAAACTGAAATCTTAGCTGCTTCTGTACGTCATACTATGCACGTTATCGATTGTGCAAAAATTGGAGCTGACGTTATGACTGGCCCATTAAGTTCTATTGAAGGACTTCTTAAACACCCATTGACTGACATAGGATTAGCTAAGTTTTTAGCTGATTATAAAAAGGGAAATTAGAGCAAAAAAAGGGTTTTTCTTTTTTTAACTGAGAAATTGAATATCAACAAGGAATTTCTATCTTTGAGCCATATTTAAAACCAACACAAAGCAAATGAAATTATTAGAAGGAAAAACAGCAATCGTTACAGGTGCCAGTAGAGGTATAGGAAAGGGGATTGCTACCGTTTTTGCACAACATGGTACCAATGTAGCCTTTACATATAGTTCTTCTTCAGAGGCAGCCACAGCCCTCGAAAATGAACTACAAGCTCTTGGCGTAAAAGTGAAAGCATACCAAAGTAATGCAGCCAATTTTGAAGCGGCACAACAACTTGTAGCCGACGTTCTTGAAGATTTTGGAGCCATAGACGTTTTAGTGAATAATGCTGGAATAACAAAAGATAACCTTTTGATGCGTATGGGAGAAGAAGACTTTGATAAAGTGATTGAAGTTAATCTTAAATCTGTTTTCAATATGACCAAAGCTGTGCAACGTACAATGCTTAAACAACGTCAGGGATCTATCATCAATATGAGTTCTGTTGTAGGTGTAAAAGGAAATGCTGGACAGACCAATTATGCAGCATCAAAAGCAGGGATTATTGGATTTTCAAAATCGGTTGCACTTGAATTAGGTTCTCGAAACATTCGAAGCAATGTAATTGCCCCCGGATTTATAGAAACCGAAATGACCGCAAAACTAGATGAAGCTACAGTAGAACAGTGGCGTGCTGGTATTCCACTAAAACGTGGTGGATCACCAGATGATATTGCCAATGCTTGTGTCTTTTTAGCTAGCGATCTTTCGGCATATATTACAGGGCAAACGCTGCATGTTGATGGTGGTATGCTAACCTAATTTTTTCGAGGCTGCCACATGATAACATCAATAGTTTTATTTGGTATTTTGGCAGTCGTTTTAGCGTTTATATTGGCGCTTTTTCAATACAAACCTTGGACTTCAGAAAAGATGTTTTGGGTACTTACTGCAGCCAGAACGTTTGCATTGAGTGCGCTTTTTTTATTGTTAATCAATCCAGAAACAGAAATTAAAACTGCAGAAGTCATTAAACCAAAACTAGGCGTTTTGGTTGATAATTCGCAGTCGATTAAATTTTTAAAAAAAGACAGTATTGCTCGGGTTCTTTTAAATCAAATAAAAACAAATAGCGCTTTATCTGATAAATTTGATCTTCACTATTTTACATTTGATAACGCGCTCCACAGCGATGATTCTTTAAGTTTTGATGCCTCACAAACGAATATTGGGAAATCCCTTAATCAAGCCCATGATATTTTTAAGGATGAAGTGGCACCATTCTTACTTTTGAGCGATGGAAATCAAACGTTTGGAACTTCGTATGGATATGCAGCTAAACAATTTAATAGTCCTATCTATCCTTTAGTTTTAGGGGATACAATGCAGTATATTGACTTGAAAATCAAACAAATAAACGTCAACACCTATGCATTTTTAGAGAATACTTTTCCTGTTGAAATTTTTGTCAATTACAATGGTAGTGACACTAAAAGTTCAATTTTAGAAATTTTTCAAGGTAAAACAATAGTCTACAAAGAAAAGTTACAATTCTCAGCTTTAGACAATTCAAAAGTCATCACACCAAAACTCAAAGCATCAAAAGTTGGTCTTCAACGTTATAGCGCAAGAATACGTCCTTTATCATCTGAAAAAGTGGTTTTAAATAACAGTAAAACATTTGCCATTGAAGTTATTGACCAAAAACTCAATATTGCATTGATTTCAAAAAATACGCATCCAGACATAGGGGTATTTAACTCTGTTATTTCTAGTCAAAAGAATTATACATTTAAGCGTTATACTCCAGACGAGTTTTTGAAAGCTTCTGAGGAGTTTACTTTTGTTATTTTGTATCAGCCAGACTATAATTTTGCGTCTATTTTAGAACAAACAAAAGCAAAAAAAATAAATACGTTTATTATTGGAGGAACATCTACAGAATGGTCTTTTTTGAATAAAACACAGCCTTATTTTAAGCAAGAGATTACAAACCAAAAAGAAGTCTATCAAGCTGTTTTCAATACAGATTTTGATGCGTTTTCGATTATTCCATTATCTTTTGAAGATTATCCACCCCTTCAGTCTGAATTTGGAACAACTGAAATAAGCGTTCCTCATCAAATTTTGTTGTATAAATCTATTAATGGACGGTCTACTAAAATGCCATTATTGTTCTCTTACTCCGATGAGGGAGTTAGAAACATTGTTTTACTCGCCGAAGATCTATGGAAATGGCGCTTAAAATCATTTCAATTAAATGATAATTTCGGAAAATTTGATGCTTTTTTTAGTGTCATTTTTCAATATTTAAGTACTCAAAAAACCTCAAAACGACTTGTGGCTAATCACAGTCCAGTTTTTGACGGTTCTGTTGGTTCGGAGATTTTTGCTCAATTTTATGACGAAAATTTTCAATTTAATCCAAATGCAAGTTTAAAGATTGAAATCAGTTCGCCTCAAATTAAAACTTCTATAAATTATCCACTTATAGTTATTGGTGATACTTACAAAGTTGATTTAAGTGGTTTAGAATCAGGAAAATACACATACATAATAAAGACAAATGATCAAAAGTTTTCAACTTCGGGCCAGTTTGAAATTTTAAACTATAATGTTGAAGCACAATTTTTTAATTCTGATTATGAACAACTTTTGCAATTGGCTACAAAAACTAGTGGGCAAGTGTTTTTAGAGAATGAATTTGATAATTTATTAGTTGAATTATTAAATAATCCTAACTATAAATCAGTCCAAAGAATCAACAAAAAAACTGTACCTTTGATAAATTATAAATTATTGCTCTTGCTAATTATTTTGAGCATAGCATTGGAATGGTTTATTAGAAAATACAAAGGATTAATTTAATAACTAAATTTATATAAAATGCAAAATTTACCCAAAATAGGCCTGCCTATAATTTTTACAATAGCCGTATTAGTCATTCTTATTTCAAAAGCTGCCGTAACCATAGGACCTGGTGAAGGTGGTGTTTTGTTTGAGCGTTTTGGAGATGGAATAAATACAGAAAAAACCTACGGAGAAGGATTTCACATTGTAGCTCCATGGAACTCAATGTTGGTTTTTAAAGTACGTCAGCAATCTATTTCAGACGAAATGAATGTCCTTTCAGTAAACGGATTAGAAGTTCGTGTAAATGGTACCATTTGGTACGAGCCAGAATATGAAAACTTAGGAAAGCTCATCAAAACGAAAGGTCAAGATTATGTACTGGAGCTTCTTAATCCAGCTGTAAACGCCGCCGCAAGAAGTGTTGTTGGACGTTATACACCTGAACAATTATATTCAAGTAAACGAGATGTTATTGAACAAGAAATTTTAGATGAAGTTGTAACCCTTATGAAAGGACAATACTTAAATGTTAAACGTGTATTAGTAGAAGACGTAAAACTTCCAGAAACGATTAAAAATGCAATCGAAGGAAAACTGAAACAAGAGCAACAATCTTTAGAATATGAATTTAGGTTGGTTACTGCCGACAAAGAAGCTCAAAAACAACGTATTGAGGCACAAGGTAAAGCCGATGCAAACCGTATTTTAAGTGCGTCTTTGAATGATAAAATTTTACAAGATAAAGGCATAGAGGCTACCGTTAAATTGGCAGAATCTCCAAACAGTAAAGTTATTGTTATTGGTTCTGGTGATACTGGAATGCCAATTATTTTGGGTAACCAATAAAAAATCTAGAAAAAAGTTAGGAAATAAAAAAATATTTTTTGAATCTTTGTTTATTGAATTAAAACAATGAAAAACAACAATTTACATCATCATTTTCATACTGGCTTTCAGGCGAGTTGTATGTGTATGGCGTAAATTTATTTTATAAAATGACATTAACCCGTTTGAATTTCAAACGGGTTTTTTTTATTCAAAATTTCTAAAAATGAAAACACTGAAGGTTGCTGTTCAAAAATCTGGACGATTAAAAGACGATTCTTTAAAATTATTAAAGGACATTGGAATTTCTGTTGATAATGGTAAAGAACAACTTAAAGCACGTGCAACTAACTTTCCCATCGAGGTTTTTTATCTGCGTAATGGAGATATTCCTCAATATCTTAAGGATGGTGTTGTGGATATTGCCATTATTGGCAGCAACATATTAGTTGAAAAAGGAGAGGGGATAACAACTGTGTTGGAGCTTGGTTTTTCGCGTTGTCGTGTATCTTTGGCAGTACCGAAATCAATGGATTACAATAACTTAAATGATTTGAATGGGAAAAAGATTGCAACCTCTTATCCTAATACTGTTGAAACATTTTTAAAAGAAAAAGGAGTCGATGCCGAATTGCACATTATTAACGGATCTGTTGAAATTGCACCTAATATTGGTCTCGCAGACGCTATTGTAGATATCGTTTCGACAGGGGGCACATTGTTTAAAAATAATCTTGAAGAAAAAGAAGTTTTGCTTAATTCTGAAGCAGTTCTTGCTGTGTCACCTAAAATCGAAACTACACAAACTGAGTTACTAGAGAAAATAAAATTTAGAATACAATCTGTACTTAAGGGAAGATCATCAAAATATGTTTTACTGAACGCACCAAATAATAGTTTAGAAAATATCATAAAGATTCTTCCAGGCATGAAAAGCCCTACAGTTTTACCGTTAGCAAAATCAGGGTGGAGTTCTGTACATAGTGTTATAAATCAGCACCAGTTTTGGGATATCATTGATGATTTAAAACACAATGGTGCAGAAGGTATTCTTATTTGTCCAATTGAAAAAATGGTACTCTAATGGCAATTATAAAAAATCCAAAACCTGAAAAATGGGATGTTATTTTAAGTCGTCCAATACAAAATAGCGATGCTCTTGATGAAGTTGTTAATGATGTTTTTGAGGCTGTTCAAGACCAAGGCGATAATGCTCTAAAACACTACACAAAAGCATTTGATAAAGTAGATATTTATGATCTAAAAGTTTCAAAATCTGAGATTGAAGCGGCTGAAAAAGCCATCTCTCCAAAACTCAAAGAGGCAATCATAAAAGCAAAGTCAAACATTGAAACTTTTCATAAAGCTCAAAAAACCAGTCGTGTTGATGTACAAACTCAAGTTGGAGTCCGTTGTTGGCAAGAAAAACGTCCAATTGAGTCTGTTGGGCTATACATTCCTGGTGGAACAGCACCATTGTTTTCAACAGTTTTGATGCTGGCTATTCCAGCACAAATTGCAGGTTGTACTTCTATAGTTATATGCACTCCTCCAAATACTTCTGGAGCTGTTGCCAATGAAATACTATATACCGCTGCCCTTTGTGGAATAGAAAAAATATTTAAGGTTGGTGGCATACAAGCTATTGCAGGAATGACCTTTGGAACAGCTACAATTCCCAAGGTGAATAAATTATTTGGCCCAGGAAATCAATATGTTACTGCCGCAAAACAAGCTGCTACCAAATTTGGCGTCGCCATTGATATGCCAGCTGGTCCAAGTGAATTGTTGGTGATGGCCGATGCATCTGCAACACCTTCTTTTGTAGCATCAGATCTGTTAAGTCAAGCAGAGCACGGTATTGACAGTCAAGTGGTTTTAGTATCAACAGATCTTGACCTTTTAGAGGCTGTTTTATTTGAAGTTCAAGAGCAAACACAAGCATTGAATAGAAAAACCATTATCGAAAAAGCCCTCGAAAACATGAAATTAATTTATTGTTCAAATAAAGAAACAGCAGCAGAACTCATCAATTTTTATGGTCCAGAGCACTATATTATTTCAACCTCTGATAATACATTTTATATCAATAAAGTGAAAAATGTAGGATCGGTATTTATTGGTGATTATACTCCCGAAAGTGCTGGAGATTATGCCTCAGGCACCAATCATACGTTGCCCACAAATGGATATGCTAAAGCGTACTCTGGTGTCAATCTTGATAGTTTTTTAAAGAGCATCACTTTTCAAGAAATTACAAAAGAAGGACTTTTAGATCTGGGACCAACAATTGAGCTCATGGCCGAAGCTGAGGGTCTTTCAGCACATAAAAATGCAGTTTCTATTCGTTTAAAAACACTTAAAAATGAATCTTAAAGCGTTAATTAGACCATGTGTGGCAGCGATGAAGCCCTATTCATCCGCACGTGACGAGTTTCAGAGTCAAGACCACAACCTTGTATTTTTGGATGCTAATGAAAGTCCATTTCAAAATGATTTAAACCGCTATCCAGATCCGCAGCAAGTTCTTTTAAAAACTAAACTTGCAACACTAAAACAAGTATTGCCAAATCAAATTTTATTGGGGAATGGAAGCGATGAAGTGTTGGATTTATTATTAAGGGCTTTTTGTGAACCCAACCAAGATGCAGTGTTGACGCTTACACCAACCTATGGCATGTATGGGGTTTTAGCAAATTTAAATGCAATTGAAAATCATTTGGTTACACTAAATTCTAAGTTTCAAATCAAAATGGATGATGTTCTAAAAGCAATTCAACCAAATACGAAGATGATTTTTATATGTTCGCCAAACAATCCCTCGGGAAATCTTTTAGATACAAAAGCCATAGAGGTTATTTTAAAAGCTTTTGGTGGTCTGGTCGTAATTGATGAGGCCTATATTGATTTTACAGATGCTAAGAGCTGGATTGAGCGTTTACCAGAGTTTCCTAACTTGGTGGTGACTCAAACTTTGTCAAAAGCATATGCTCTTGCAGGTATTCGTCTTGGAATTTGTTATGCTTCTACAGAAATTATTGCTGTTTTAAATAAAATTAAACCCCCTTACAATATCAATTTATTGACTCAAAATGCAGCATTTGAAGGGATTTCAAACCAAGAAAACACAAAAAAGCAAATTGATATTATATTATCCGAACGTGAAAAATTGATTCAAAACCTTAAGAATTTATCTTTCGTAAAAACAATTTTCCCATCAGATGCGAATTTTGTACTAATCCGTGTTGATGATGCTATCAAGCGGTATTCCCAATTAATAGCAAAAGGTATAATTGTCAGAAATCGTCATGGACAACCATTATGTGATCATTGTTTAAGAATAACAGTTGGAACATCAGATGAAAATTTAAAATTAATCCAAGTCTTAAAAACCATTTAAAGATGAAAAAAGTACTTTTTATAGATAGAGACGGCACTTTAATTAAAGAACCAGAAGATTATCAAATTGATGCGTTTGAAAAGCTAGAGTTTTATCCTGATGTATTTTATTATTTAAAAAAAATTGTTGATGAATTAGATTATGAATTGGTAATGGTTACAAATCAAGATGGCTTGGGAACAGCTTCGTTTCCAGAAAATACATTTTGGCCAGTACATAATTTCATGGTACAATGTTTTGAAAATGAAGGGATTGTGTTTAAAAATCAATATATAGACCGCACTTTTGCAAAAGATAATGCGCCAACACGAAAACCACGAACAGGTATGCTTACATCATACTTGAATGAGAATTATGATTTGACAAACTCTTTTGTAATAGGTGATAGATTGACAGATATAGAATTGGCAAAAAATTTAAATTCAAAAGGAATTTTAATTAGTGATGGTGGAAATTTAGACACAACAGAATTGAGTGTTTCCAATAGCGAGCTTTCATCATGTATAGCTTTAGAAACTAACCAATGGCGCATGATTTATGAATTTTTAAAATTGGAATCTCGCACTGGAAAAATAAGTAGAAAAACCCATGAAACTGATATTGAAATCTCTCTAAATTTAGACGGTACTGGACAAAGTCGTATAGAAACTGGAATTGCATTTTTTGATCATATGCTAGATCAAATTGCACGTCATGGTCAAATGGATTTAGATATAAAAGTCAATGGTGATTTAGACGTTGATGAGCATCACACTATTGAAGATACCGCTATTGCTCTGGGAGAGCTTTTTAATCAAACGTTAGGGAACAAATTAGGTATTGAACGCTACGGATTTTGCTTGCCTATGGATGATTGTTTGGCTCAAGTGGCAATTGATTTTGGTGGTCGAAATTGGTTGGTTTGGGATGCAGATTTTAAGCGTGAATATATTGGGAAAATGCCAACAGAAATGTTTATACATTTTTTCAAATCTTTTACTGATGGTGCAAAATGTAACCTCAATATTAAAGCAGAAGGAACAAACGAACACCATAAAATTGAAGCTATTTTTAAAGCTTTTGCAAAATCCATTAAAATAGCCGTTCAAAGAGACCCAAACAAAATGATTTTACCATCAACAAAAGGAATGTTATAATGAAAGTTACACTTTTAGATTATGGAGCTGGCAATATTCAAAGTGTTCAATTTGCTTTGGAACGACTTGGGGTTGATGCCGTTCTTTCTAATGATAAGGAAAACATCTTATCTTCAGATAAAATAATTTTCCCTGGAGTAGGACAGGCAAGTCAAGCCATGAAACAATTAAAAGCAACAGGTTTAAACGCCCTCATTCCGGAACTAAAACAAGATGTTTTGGGAATTTGTTTGGGAATGCAATTGCTTTGCAAAACAACTGAGGAGGGAAGCACCACCGGGTTGGGTATTTTTGATGTTGATGTTAAAAGGTTTGAAGCTAATGTAAAAGTTCCGCATATGGGTTGGAACTTGATTGAAAATTTAAAATCAGAACTGTTTACAGGACTGAAATCAACGACCTACATGTATGCTGTACACAGTTATTATGCTCCTAATTGCGATTTAACAATAGCAACTTCAAATTATGGTGTTGATTTTTCATCGGCATTGCAAAAAGATAACTTTTATGGCGTACAATTTCACCCAGAGAAAAGTAGTCGAGATGGTGCTATGGTATTGGAAAACTTTTTAAAATTGTAATTGTATGAGACTTATACCAGCTATAGATATCATTAACGGTCAGTGTGTTAGACTCACTAAAGGCGATTATTCCACTAAAAAAGTGTATAACGAAAATCCATTGGAGGTTGCCAAAATGTTTCAAGATTCAGGGATTGAATATTTGCACTTGGTAGATCTTGATGGAGCCAAAGCAAAACACATCGTAAATTATAAAATATTAGAAAAATTAGCAGTTCAGACAAATTTAAAAATAGATTTTGGTGGTGGTCTTAAATCAGATGATGATTTAAGAATAGCTTTTGAATCTGGCGCGCAACAAATAACTGGCGGAAGTATTGCTGTCAAAAATCCACATTTGTTTGAATCATGGATAAACCAATATGGTTTTGAAAAAATAATCCTTGGCGCAGATTGTATTCATGGCAATATTGCTATTCAAGGATGGCAAGAAGAAAGTTCACTTGAAGTTCTACCATTTATTGATGATTACACAAAAAAAGGAATTAAAAATGTCATTTGTACTGATATTTCAAAAGATGGTATGCTTCAAGGTCCTGCTTTTGAATTATACACCTCTATTTTGAATCAAAATCCAGAGCTCAATTTGATTGGTTCAGGAGGCGTATCTGGCATTGAAGAACTTTCAAAATTAAAGGCAATAGGCTGTGAGGGCGTTATTATTGGAAAGGCAATATACGAAGGGAAAATAAGCTTGAAGTCATTAGAGCAATTTCAAATTAATACCAATTAGTATGTTGACAAAAAGAATAATTCCATGCTTAGACATAAAGAATGGAAGGACAGTAAAAGGTGTAAATTTTGTAAATCTTCGTGATGCAGGAGATCCTGTAGTTTTGGCACAACATTACGCTATTCAAGGCGCAGATGAGTTGGTGTTTTTAGACATTTCGGCGACATTAGAATCAAGAGGAACTACACGTGATATGGTAAGAAAAGTCGCGCAAAAACTTAATATACCTTTTACTGTTGGAGGTGGTGTAACAAGCGTTGATGATGCCTCATTATTGCTCAAATCAGGAGCCGATAAAATCGCTGTAAATTCTGCAGCAATAAAACGTCCAGAACTTATACATGAATTATCACAAAATTTTGGAAATCAATGTGTTGTAGTTGCCATTGATGCCAAAAAGATAGAGAATAACTGGAAAGTACATTTAGCGGGAGGAACAATACCTACAGATTTGGATTTGTATGATTGGGCTCAAGAAGTTGAATCATTGGGGGCGGGAGAGATTTTATTTACCTCAATGAATCACGATGGTGTAAAAACAGGTTTTGCAAACGATGCATTAGCCCAATTATCAGAAACTGTAAATATTCCTGTTATTGCATCAGGAGGAGCAGGAGCTGTTCAACATTTTGTAAGTGTGTTCAAAGAAGGAAAAGCGGATGCTGCCTTGGCAGCAAGCGTGTTTCATTTTGGAGAGATTTCAATTCCAAAACTTAAAAAAGAATTACAACAGAATCATATAAATATTAGACTATAATGATTGTAAATTATAATAAGAACGGCCTTGTGCCAGCTATTGTTCAAGATGCACAAACAAAAACTGTTTTGATGCTTGGATATATGAATAAAGAAGCGCTAGAAATAACGCAAAAAAGCAAGCGTGTTACGTTTTTTAGTAGAAGTAAAAATCGTCTTTGGACAAAAGGGGAGGAGAGTGGTAATTTTCTGAATCTCAAATCATTAGAGGTTGATTGCGATGGAGATACTCTATTGGTAAAGGCAAGTCCAGAAGGTCCAACATGCCATAAAGGAACAGATACTTGTTGGGGTGAAGTAAATACTCAGGATTTCGGATTTTTATCTGTTCTAGAGCAAATAATTTCAAATCGAAAACACACCCCTAACGACACGTCTTATGTCACAAGTTTATTTGAAAAAGGCATCAATAAAATTGCTCAAAAGGTAGGAGAAGAGGCCATAGAAACGGTTATAGAAGCCAAAGATCAAAATGATGAATTGTTCTTGGAAGAAAGTGCTGATTTATTATTTCATTATTTAATTTTACTTCAAGCAAAGGACTATTGTCTTTCCGACATCGTTAATGTATTAAAATTAAGACATTAATTTTTATTTGTAAATAGAAACTCCGAACTTAAGCCAATGTTTCAAAAGCGTTTTTATTATTTGGTTAAATTTCAATTTTTGGGCTACCGCTTTCATGGATGGCAAAAACAACCAAATACCAAAACACTGCATTTGATGATTGACAAAACGATGCGTTATATTCTTAAAAATCAATCATTTAAAACATTAGCTGCCAGTAGAACTGACGCTAAAGTTTCTGCTCAGGAAGCTGCATTTGAGTTGTTTTTAAAGGATGAACCCATAAAAGATTTGATCTTATTTCTAGAAGAATTTAATACTAATTTACCTCAAGATATTCGTGCATTATCTATTGAAGAAGTGTCTTCAGATTTTAATATCATTCAAGATTCTAAATACAAAGAGTATCATTACGTTTTTTCACAAGGGGAGAAGTGTCACCCTTTTTGTGCACCCATTATGACAACCATATTAGAACCATTAGATGTAGAATTGATGAAAAAAGGAGCACAGCTTTTTCAAGGACCGCATAATTTTAAGTCCTATTGTTATAAAGCAACTGACAATGGATTATATCAACGTGAACTAAAAACTTGTGAATTGATTGAAAACAAGTTGTATACAGCCAATTTTTTTCCAAAAAAAAGTTATATACTACGAGTAATAGGAAAAGGATTTGGACGCCATCAAATACGTTTGATGATGGGTGCATTGATTAAACTCGGCAGAGGAGATATAGACTTGAATTTTATTGAAATAAGTTTGAAAAATGATTCTACAATTTCCATCGACTATATTGCTCCAGCATCTGGTTTGATATTACATAAAATAGATTTTTAACGCTTATTTTCATTGATCTAATAAACGTTCTTTTAACATGGAAAAGATACGTTTATTAATCTTTGTTGTATTGGCATTATAAAACTTAAATTCTTCACTAGTCAATAGTCCAATTACACAGCCCAAAAGTATCTGTCGTAATGTTGTATTTGTTTTAAATTCACCAATTAGAATATCTTGTTTTTTTTGAAGACTTAAAGCAATAAAGTCTTGGTTTTTAGCATTAATTCTAGATAGGAAAACTTGAATTAATATGTCATTTTGAAATTTTAAAATAGGCCGTAAAACCTGATTCTGAAATGCTTCAAAACTTGAAGTAGATTCTAGTATTTTGGCAGAAGAAATTTCTGGACGTTGATTTTTAAGTTGTTGATCTCTAAAATTTACGCTCATAAATTTCAAGGTCGAAAGTAGAAGATGAAGCAATGATATGATCAAATATATCGGCGATAATGTATTCATAATTTTGCCAACGTTTATCATTGCTAAAGGCATAAATCTCTATGGGTAGACCATTTTCATTGGGTTGAAGTTGGCGTGCCATAATCATCAAATCTTTATTGATTGCTGAATGTTTTTCTACGTAAGATTCAATATATTTTCTAAAAACACCAATATTTGTGAGATTTCGACCATTAATGAGTAATGTTTTATCAACCTCATTTTCAGTGTTATAACAAGCAATATCTTTGGATTTAACAGAGATGTAGTCTTTAATCAATTCAATTTTTGAAAGATTTTTTAAATCTTCTGAATTTAGATGGCGAATACTTGCCATTCGGATATTAAGTGATCTTTTGATGCGTCTTCCATTAGATTCTGTCATTCCGCGCCAGTTTTTAAATGAATCTGAAATAAGGGCATATGTAGGAATAGTGGTAATGGTGTGGTCAAAATTTCGAACTTTTACGGTAGCAAGGTTTATTTCTATAACATCGCCATCAGCACCAAATTTTTGAAAGGTAATCCAATCGCCAATACGCACCATATCATTAACAGAAACTTGAATACTGGCCACAAACCCAAGAATGGTATCCTTAAAGACCAAGATTATTACAGCAGAAACAGTACCAAGTCCGGCCATAAATTCCCAGAACGATATTCCAGTTATGACAGCAAATGTTGCAAAAACACCTGTGAGCCAAACAAATATCATGATGACTTGAACATAACTGTCTATAGGCTTGTCTTTTAAGCGTTCTACAGATTTAAAATGGCTTTTTATGGAGCCAAAAATGCTGCGTAATCCCCATACAGAAAAAACTATTCCAAGAACTAAAATTATTTTTTTAATGATGTTTTGCCATTCAGGATGCTCAAAAAATATATTTGGAATAATTTCATAAGCAATAAACAAAGGAAGGATATGAGCAATATTACGAGGTACTTTATGAGTAATCATAATATCATCAAATTGTGTTTTGGAGCGTTGCGCAATTTTCGAAAATATAACCCTAATAATTAAACGGATGATAAAGTCAACAATGAAAATTATAAATAAAGCACCTGCAACGAGTAAAATAATACTAAGCCAATCTGCCAATGAAGAGTTTGCTCCAGCTTTTATTATAAAGCGTTTTAAGGATTCAAGAAAAAATTCCATCATAAGTTTTAAAATCAATTTTACTTTTGAATTGTTTTATTCAATTTGTTTTCAACTACAAAAGTACCAAAAGGAATGACAGAAGCTATTAAAACCATAATAAAATTATTTTTAATCCATTGATTTTCAGTCCGCAATACAATTGCCAATGCAATATATCCCATAAATAATAATCCATGTGGCATACCCAGCATTTTTACATAGGATGCGTCATTGTTTATGTATTTCAAGGGCACAGCAATAAACAGGAGAAGTATGTAAGATAATCCTTCCAGGAAAGAAATAATTCTAAATATATTTAATAAAGACATATAAAAGATATTTTTTAAGGTACAAAAATACAAATAAAAAGGGTATAAGTTAAGATTGTCAATTTTACATAATATAAATTATAGTACACATGATTTATATATAAATAATTTATAATTAATAAATTAGTGAAATATATTTTCTGTATTGTCTTAAACCAAAAACTGAAATAATTCTGGCTTATCATTTAAATAATCACCAAAAAAATTGTGTGCTTTTAGTTTTGTAATAAGTGGTTGTAAATCTTCTTGGGTTTTTAACTGTATACCGACAACAGCAACATCATTCTCTCGATTTACCTTTTTAGTATACTCAAAATGTGTAATATCATCATGTGGTCCAAGCATATCCACTACAAATTCACGTAATGCTCCTGGACGCTGTGGAAATTTGATAATGAAATAATGCTTTAAGTTAGCATACAATAATGCACGTTCTTTAATTTCGGCTGTACGTGTGATGTCATTGTTACTACCACTTACTAAGCAGACTACAGTTTTTCCTTTAATTTCTTCTTTAAACTCATCTAAGGCCGTTATGCTCATTACTCCAGCAGGTTCTGCAACAATAGCATCCTTATTGTACATTTCTAAGATGGTTTGACAAATTTTACCCTCGTGAACAGTTGTCATTACATCTAAGTTCTTTTTACATATTTCAAAAGTTAAATCGCCTACACGTTGTACAGATGCTCCATCAACAAATTTTTCAATTTCATTTAATTGAACTAACTCTCCATTTTCAATAGATTTCGACATCGATGGCGCACCGGCAGGTTCTATACCTATAATTTTTGTTTCTGGAGATAAAGCTTTTACCACAGAAGATAAACCAGAGGCCAGTCCGCCACCACCAACAGGGATAAAAATATAATCGATTGGTGTTTCAGATTGTTGAATAATTTCTAAACCGACAGTCCCTTGGCCTTCAATGACTTTTTGATCATTAAATGGATGAACCAATGGTTTATTGAATTGCTCACATTCTTCGATGGCTTTATGATATGAATCATCAAAGGTATCTCCTACCAAAATAACTTCTACAAACTCTTTTCCAAACATTTTAACCTGTTCAACCTTTTGATTTGGCGTTGGTGCAGGCATAAATATTTTTCCTTTGATTTTTAAAAGTTGGCATGATAAAGCAACACCTTGAGCATGGTTTCCTGCACTAGCACAAACAATTCCATTTTTGGTTTCTTCTTTTGTTAAAGAAGAAATTTTATTGTAAGCCCCTCTAATTTTATATGAACGAACCTGCTGTAAATCTTCGCGTTTAAATAACATTTTACAATGGTATTTATCAGAAAAGCGTTGATGCTCCTCCAATGGCGATATTGAAGCAATGCCCTGTAACTTTTTAGCTGCAGATTCAATTGCTTCAACCGTTGGAAAATATGTGTTTTGCAGATCTTTCATTGCGTTTTACACTTCTGTTTTTATCACTTTCATATCTGTCATGGCCTGTCTAAGTGTATTTCCTATAGCTTCAATAGAATGATTTCTAATTGATTGATTTACAGCTATTAAGGTTGCATTATCTACAGTAGTAGATTCAGAAGAATAAGCGGTTCCAATTACATCTGTTTTGATGGTTTTCATAAAATCAACCAAAAGTGGCTTACACGCATGATCGAACAAATAGCATCCATATTCAGCAGTATCAGAAATGATGCGATTCATTTCAAATAATTTCTTTCTTGCAACTGTATTTGCAATTAACGGTAATTCATGTAAGGATTCATAATAGGCTGATTCTTCTATTATTCCTGAAGCCACCATAGTTTCGAAAGCGAGCTCTACACCTGCTCTTACAAATGCAACCATCAAGACGCCATGATCAAAATATTCTTGCTCTGAGATGGCTTCAGAAGTTGCTGCTGTTTTTTCAAAAGCAGTTTCTCCTGTAGCAGCTCTCCATGTTAATAGGTTTATATCGTCATTCGCCCAATCTTCCATCATTGTTTTTGAAAAATGACCAGACATGATATCATCCATATGCTTTTCAAACAAGGGTTTCATTATGGTTTTTAGTTCTTCTGAAAGCTCAAAAGCCTTAATTTTTGCTGGGTTCGATAAGCGATCCATCATGTTTGTAATTCCACCATGTTTTAGCGCTTCAGTTATGGTTTCCCATCCGTATTGAATCAATTTTGAAGCGTAAGAAGGCGCTATCCCCTCCTCTATCATCTTATCAAAAGACAAAATTGAAGCGGTTTGAAGTACACCACAAAGAATAGTTTGCTCTCCCATCAAATCACTTTTAACTTCTGCAACAAAGGATGATTCCAAAACGCCAGCTTTATGACCTCCAGTGGCTACGGCATAGGCTTTGGCCTGTGCCCAACCTTTTCCTTCTGGATCATTTTCGGGATGAACTGCAATGAGTGTTGGTACCCCAAATCCTCTTTTATATTCTTCGCGAACTTCACTTCCTGGACATTTTGGTGCTACCATTATAACAGTTAAATCTTTACGAATTTGCTTTCCTTCTTCAACAATATTAAAGCCATGGGAGTATGAAAGTGTAGCCCCTTTTTTCATTAAAGGCATTACAGCGTCAACCACATTGGAATGTTGTTTGTCTGGCGTAAGATTTAGCACCACGTCTGCAGTAGGAATTAAGTCTTGATACGTACCAACATTAAATTTATTTTCGGAAGCATTTTTATAAGATTGTCTTTGTTCTTCTATGGCTTGTGCTCTTAAAGCATAAGAAATATCAAGTCCTGAGTCTCTCATATTTAGCCCTTGGTTAAGTCCTTGTGCCCCACACCCAACAATAACTATTTTTTTGTTTTTTAACGCTTCTACTCCATCTTTAAATTCAGAGGTTTGCATAAATCTACACTTCGAAAGTTGATCTAGTTTTTGACTTAACGAAAGTGTATTAAAGTAATTTGCCATGAGTATATTTTATTTTTAATTTTTAAATTCGGTTAGTAATTCAGTAATTTTCATTTGATCTTTAGTAATTGAAATTCGACCAGAACGTACAAATTGCATTATGCCAAAAGCACTTAATTCTCGGTGTAATAATTCTATTTCGTGACGTCTACCAGATTTTTCCAATACAAAAAATTCTCTGTTGACGGTTACAATTCTAGCATCACTTTCTTTGATGATGTTTTGAATTTGCCGCTCTTCAAAAAGTAAATCAGATTTAATTTTAAACATGCAAGACTCCAAATAAATTGTTTCTTCGTCTGTATGATAAAATGCTTTAATGACTTCTATTTGCTTTTCTATTTGTCCAATAATCTTTTTTACATTGACTTCAGTCATATGAACTAAAATGATAAAACGCGAAACACCTTCAATTTCCGAAACCGAAATGTTCATGCTTTCAATATTGATATGACGTTTTTGAAATATTGCTGATATTCTATTGAGTAATCCAACATTATTTTCTGCATAAACAGAAACTGTAAACTGCTTTAATTCTGTTCCCATATTATTCTAATCTAATTTCTGATACCGATGCGCCAGAAGGGATCATCGGAAATACATTATCCTCTTTTTCTACACATACTTCTAAGAAATAGGCTTCTTTTGAAGTCATCATTTCTTCAACCGCAGAAGCTAATTCTTCTCGTTTTGTAACACGTTTAGCTTCAATTTGATAGCCTTTTGCTATAGTAACAAAATCTGGATTTGTCATCACTGTTGAAGCATATCTTTTGTCAAAAAACAACTGTTGCCATTGGCGAACCATTCCCAAGAAATCATTATTCAAAACAACAATTTTTACGGCGGCTTTGGTTTGAAAAATAGTACCCAACTCTTGAATAGTCATTTGATAGCCACCATCTCCAATTACTGCCACAACTTCTCTTTCTGGAGTAGCCATTTTAGCGCCAATTGCTGCAGGAAGCGCAAAGCCCATTGTACCAAGCCCTCCAGATGTAATATTTCCTCTCGAAGCGTTGAACTCTGCATATCGACATGCAATCATTTGATGTTGCCCAACGTCTGAAACAATAGCTGCTTCTCCTCTACTTTGCGCATTAATTTCTTTGAGAACTTCTCCCATTGTAAGTCCTTCTTTGGTTGGATGCAAATCATTTTTAATAACTTTTTCAAATTCAATTTTTGATAATTCTTCAAATTTTTTCAGCCATTCTGTATGTGTATTCTTATTTAGTAATGGAAGAATTTGCGCTAAACTATCTTTGGCATCCCCCAATACTGCGACATCAGTTTTTACATTTTTATCAATTTCTGCTGGATCAATTTCAAAATGGATTATTTTTGCTTGTGTTGCATAATCGCTTAGTTTTCCTGTTACACGATCGTCAAATCGCATTCCAATGGCAATTAATACATCACATTCATTGGTCAATATGTTTGGTGCATAATTACCATGCATTCCAACCATACCCACATTTAATGGATGAGATGTTGGAATTGCAGAAACACCCATGATTGTCCATGCGGCGGGTACACCAGATTTTTCAACTACAGCTTTGAATTCTTCTTCAGCTTCTCCCAAAAGAACACCTTGTCCCCAAACAATTAAAGGTTTCTTAGCGTTATTTATGAGTTCTGCTGCAGTGCTTAATTGTGCTCTATTGACTTTAGGTATAGGATTATAGCTCCTTATCCCTTCACATTTTTTGTAGGTAAAATCTAATTCACCAAACTGTGCGTCTTTTGTGATGTCTATAAGAACAGGCCCTGGGCGTCCACTCCTTGCGATATAAAAAGCTTTTGCAATCACTTCTGGAATTTCTTCTGCTGTTGTGATTTGATGATTCCACTTTGTTACTGGTGTAGAAATCCCAACAATATCTGTTTCTTGAAATGCATCACTTCCCAAAAGATGAGAGGGCACTTGTCCTGTGATGCATACCATTGGAGTTGAGTCTATTTGAGCATCTGCAATTCCTGTAATTAAATTTGTAGCACCAGGTCCAGATGTTGCAATGGCCACACCTACTCTGCCTGATATTCTTGCAAAACCTTGAGCAGCATGAGTTGCACCCTGTTCGTGCCTTGTAAGGACATGATGAATTTGATCTTGATACTTAAAAAGCTCATCATATACAGGCATAATAGCCCCTCCAGGATATCCATAGATAGTGTCTGCACCTTCTGCAATTAAACAACGAATCACTGCTTCAGCACCTGAAATTCTTTCGGTGGGCTGATTTAAATAGCTTTGTTTTGATTTTGTTTGTACGTCCATAAATGTTTTGAATTAAAATTCATCTGTTACACAACCTTGTGAAGCAGAAGAAACAGTTTTTGCATATTTGAAAAGTACTCCTCTAGAAACTTTTAAATTTGGTGCTTTCCATTGTTGCTTTCTTTCTTGTAATTCTTCATCTGAAATTTCTAATGTAATACTATTGGTTTCTGCATCAATGGTAATGGTGTCGCCGTCTTGAACCAAAGCAATTGTACCTCCATCTTGTGCTTCTGGTGTAATATGACCAACAACAAATCCGTGTGTACCACCAGAGAAACGACCATCAGTAATAAGTGCCACATCTTTTCCAAGTCCAGCACCCATAATTGCGGCGGTTGGTTTAAGCATTTCAGGCATTCCAGGCCCTCCTTTTGGCCCTTCATAACGTATCACAACAACATCCCCTTTTTCAACAAGTCCATCGCTAATGCCATCATTTGCAGCATATTCACCATTAAATACTTTTGCTTTTCCTGAAAAGCGCAAGCCTTCTTTTCCAGTAATTTTTGCAACACTTCCCTCTGTAGCTAAATTACCATACAGCATACGTAAATGACCTGATACTTTTATTGGACGATCAAGTGGTTTAATGACTTGTTGTCCTTCTGAAAGTCCTTTAACTTCTGAAAGGTTTTCCGCAATTGTTTTTCCTGTTACAGTCAAACAATCTCCGTGGATTAATCCATTTTCTAATAGATATTTTAAAACTGCAGGAATTCCTCCAACTCGATGAACATCTTCCATTAGGAATTTTCCACTTGGTTTCAAATCTGCTAAGAAAGGGGTTTCATCACTTATACGTTGAAAATCTTGTAATGTAAACTCAATATTTGCAGCTCTTGCAATGGCCAAAAAGTGCAGTACAGCATTTGTTGAACCTCCAAGAACTGTAATAAGTCTTATGGCGTTTTCTAATGATTTTTTTGTAATGATATCAGAGGGTTTTATATCTTTTTCGAGCAACAACCGAATGGCTTTCCCTGCTTCAATGGCTTCTTCTTTTTTCTCTTTTCCTGTTGCTGGATTTGAAGAATTAAATGGCAATGCCATCCCGAGTGCTTCTATAGCAGAAGCCATAGTATTTGCAGTGTACATTCCCCCACAAGCTCCTGCACCTGGGCAGGCCTTTTGTACAATATTCTGAAATTCATTCTCGTCCATTGTTCCAGCAACTTTGCTACCCCATGCTTCAAATGCAGAAACAACATCAAGTTTTTTTCCGTTATGACAACCAGAATCAATGGTACCTCCATAAACCAAAATAGAAGGTTTGTTAACGCGTATCATCGCCATTAGTGCTCCTGGCATGTTTTTGTCACATCCAACGACTGTAATCATTCCATCATAGCTCATGGCTTGAACAACAGTTTCCATAGAATCTGCAATAATATCACGAGAAGGCAATGAAAAACGCATTCCTGGTGTTCCCATAGAAATTCCATCACTAACACCTATGGTATTAAAAATCAACCCAACAACATCTTTTTTTTGTGTTCCTGACTTTACTAGTTTTGCCAAATCATTCAGATGCATGTTACAAGGATTGCCTTCATAACCTGTACTTGCAATTCCAACAAATGGTTTTTCAAAATCTGAACGATCAAGACCAATAGCATGCAACATGGCTTGGGCAGCTGGTTGTGTTGGATCTTGAGTAATTGCTTTACTAAATTTGTTTAATGACTGCATATTTTTATTAGAAAATGACAAAATAAAATTTTTTCTAATCAAAAATATATAACCTGTTAGTCAATAGGCTTTTATTCAATAAATATGATTTAAATTCAATTGAGTTTAAATTATCATAAATAATTGAAAATCAATAATTTATAAAAAATTAATTATGATGTTCAATACATGAAATTTATTATAATTATTTTTACTTTTTTCTAGTGTAGGACATTTTGAAATTTTTATTGTGAAGTACTAGTGTATTTGAATCTAGAGTATCGATTTTATAAGCTTCTATACTTTCAAAATGTGTTCTGTTTCCAATACTTTTTACTTTAAGAAATAGACTATCGTTACGTACAGACCAACTTTTGTAAACTAATGTTTCCATATTATCAGATTTGGCATCACCATTTTCAAGAAGTGTAAAATGTAATTTTGCTTCACTACTATCTAACCAAGAACCTATTAGAAGTTTTGATGTGGAGGTTAACGGTTTATTATTGAATTCACATCCAAATAAACTGATAAAAACAAGAGAAATAATATAGTAAAAGAAGGTTTTTTTTGAGCATTTTGAGATCATAACAAAAGATTTAGGGACTAAATACTATGCTAAAGTGCAAATTTTTGAAATTATTTCAAATGAATATGTTTAATTTCTAATTGAAACGGTGTATTTTTCTTTGATGACTTTAAAAATCCAACTTGTTGTATGTCATCTTGGTTAAAATTTGAAATATCTAATTTAAATCCTCTAAAACTTGGTATCATTTCTTCTAATGGAATTTCTATGGTTTCCCACTTTCCAGTAGTTTTAAAGTTAAAAATATAGGAATGACGTTCATATTTTGATCTTTTAACACGAAATTGAAATACTGATCCATCGCCTTTTAATTTCAATAAAATAGATTTATGCGAAGTAGTTATAATCTTATTTACATTTAAACGTATGGATGAAAATCCTCCATTATTTTCAATTGAAACAGTTCCTTTAAAAAATCCGTTACCGTCTTCGTTTAATAAAATTTCACTACTGGACTCCCCTCCCATTACAACATCATCAACAACTTGCCATGCATCTATATTACATGATTTATCGAATTCAAATATGACTTTTTTATCTTGATTGAAGTTGAAAACGGACATGAAAATTATAATAGATGTTATCATTTATCAATTGAGATTAGCTTTAATGTCATCAAAATTTTGTCTTAAAAAAGAGCGTAATTTTTTCTTATAATCATCTTTTAACCACGCTAAAAAATTGTGTGTGCTTTTGCTGATGCATTTCGAATAGCGATTGATTCTAAATTCAATATCATCATCCAAAAGTTTTATCAATCCTAGAGCATCAAAAATATCTTCGCTATTTTCGACACAAATTTTTGCATGTTGCTCAATTGATCTTTTTAGAACAACTTTTGAAGATTCTCCGCGTCTAATGGATTCTATGTAAGTCTTATTGATATCAAAGTAAACTTCTTCAGAATTTGAAAAAGACGCCCTAATTACTTCGGGCATTTCATATTTAAAATTATTTTCGAGATCTTCATCACTCAAAATTCCATCGAGATAATGGCTTGGATACTTAAAAATCCGTTGCCAATCAAGATTTGTACTTCCCCATGGACCAAATCGGTGGAAATTATTGCCTAAATCAACAACATTAAAACTGTCTTTTTCTTTAAAAATTCGTGACCCACGTCCAATCATTTGGTAGTAAAGCGTCAAAGATTTTGTAGCACGGTTTAAGATTATAGATTCCACGCTAGGTTCATCAAATCCTGTAGTTAAAATACTTACAGAAGTTAATATAGCACCCGGAGTTTCTTTAAACCATTTTAAGATATTAGCACGCTCTTTTTTTGAAGTTGTATTATCCAAATGTGCAATGGGTAGTCCCGCTCTATTAAAAATATCATATACATATAATGATGTATTTATACCATTATTGAAAATCAACGTTTTTTGACCCTTACAACATTCGAGATAGGCCTCCATGAGTTTTGAAAGCATTTCATTGTTGGTGTACAATTCCTCAGAAGATTTTACGGTATAGTCTCCGTTTGCACCAACTACCAAAGATGTCAAACCTACATTAAAAGAATACATATTGGCTTTTGCCAAAAACCGATTTTCGATGAGTGATTCAATACTTTCGCCTACAATAAGTTCATTGTAGTTGTCGGTCATTGGCAGTTCAATATTTGAACTCAGTGGGGTTGCTGTAACACCTAAAATGAAGGCTTTTTCAAAAAACTTAAAAAGCTTTGTAAACGAATTGTAATGGGCTTCATCAATAATAACTAATCCAATATCAGAAATATCTAATTTATCATCCTTTAATCTGTTGTTTAGGGTTTCAACCATAGCAACAAAACAATCATAATTACCTTGATCATCCAAGTTAGCCTTGCTGTCCACAACTTTATTTCTAACTCCAAATTCACTTAAAACCGTAGAAGTTTGTTTGCAAAGTTCGATTCTGTGTGTCATAACCAACACTTTTTTCTTTCGTGTTTTTAGGTATTGACTAACTATTTCTGAAAAAATTACTGTTTTTCCACCTCCAGTAGGTAATTGATATAGTAGGTGGTAATCGTCATCAGCAGATTCAAAGCATTCGAAGATTTTTTGTATTGCTCCTTTTTGATATTGATAAAGCTCTTTGCCAGCTTTCCTTTCTTCCTTTTCGTATGATGTAAGCATTGTTTGGTCTAAGTTCAACTTTGCAAAAATAATCCCTTTTTTGAGTTATCAAATAATTTAAATGTGATTTTTTGTGTTTATTAAAAATTTATTAAATTTATGGACAATCTCAAAAAAAATTAAAATGAACACAATTAAAATACCTACCCCACTTTATTGGCTAATTTCCATTGTTGCTCTTCTTTGGAATTTCATGGGTGTTATTGCATATCTAGGTCAGGCCTATATGAGCGACGACGCTCTAAAAATGTTACCAGAAGAAAATCAACTTTATTTTTCTAATGTCCCTGCTTGGGTTACAGCTGCTTTTGCGGTGGCTGTATTTGGAGGTTTTTTTGCTTCAATTGGACTTGTGATTAGAAAAAAATGGGCTTATTTTCTTTTTGTTATTTCTTTCTTAGCATTAGTGACACAACTCGTTTATAATTTTTTCATTCAGAATTACATTGAAATGTCAGGATCACAAATGATTATTCCAGTTATATCTTTTATAGTTGCACTATTTCTGATTTATTTTTCAAAACAAAAATTGCAACAAGGCGTACTTAGATGAAACTCTAATTATTTAATTTTTGTTTGTGAATTTTTTTCGTTCCACTATACATTTTGTAAAGTACCAATCGAGATTCAAGTTTTGCATTAAAAACTTTGATTTTTCTTGATGGTCGTAATCCCACATGTTTTAATGCCTCTAAGTTTGAAGTTATTAGCCATGCATTGGTTCCAGAGTATTTGTGTTTCAAAGTACTTCCAATGTTGCTGTAGAAGGTTTCCATTTCAAGATTTAAACGTTCTCCGTAGGGTGGATTAAAAACAACATGAAGGGGTGCCTCTCCTCCTTTTTGAGTTTTAAAGAAATCTTCGTGTTTTATGACAATAAACTCATCAAGATGTGCATTTTTCACATTTTCAATGGCTTTTCTTACTGCGCTTGGAGATTTATCAAATCCTAAAATTTTATGATGAAAATCACGAGTTTTTGATAATAAAGATTCTTCAATTTTCTCAAATAAATCAACATCCCAATCTTCCCAACGTTCAAATGCAAATTCATTACGCATCAGATTTGGAGGAATATTACAAGCAATCATTGCTGCTTCTATCAAAAGCGTCCCTGAACCACACATTGGGTCCATAAAATCGCTTTGTCCATCCCATCCAGAGAGCATAATGAGTCCTGCAGCCAATACTTCGTTAATGGGTGCAATATTTGTTGCTATTTTATACCCTCTTTTGTGAAGTGATTCACCAGAACTATCCAGCGAAACATTACAAAAATCACCATCAATATGAATATTAATTTTTAAATCTGGGAAGCGTAAATCTACATTTGGGCGTTGTCCGGTTTGATCTCTAAAACGATCTACAATTGCATCTTTTGTTTTTAAAGCAATATATTGAGAATGTGTAAATCGATCACCACTAAGCGTGGCACCAACAGCCAAACTACCATCTTTTTTAAGGTAATTTTCCCAACGTATAGTTTTAATTTTTTGGTAAAGATCTGTTTCATTCTTTACCTTAAATTTTGTTATGGGTTTTAAGATTTTTATGGCAGTACGTAGTCCCAAATTACATTTATACATAAATCCTTTATCGCCTACAAATCGAACATGACGCACTCCCTTTTTGATGTGTTTTGCACCAAGTTGCTTCAATTCGTTTTCCAAAAGTTCCTCAAAACCATAAAGTGTTTTGGCAACCATTTCAAAGTCAGTATTCATGAGGTTTATTGTAATAGATGCCAAAAATACAGTATTTTTGTCGGTGTTAGCATGAAATAAATGACAAAAGATCAAAATTGGTTTCAGTCATGGTTTAATACACCATACTACCACATTCTTTACAAACACCGTAACCACAAAGAAGCTGAAAGGTTTATGAAAAACCTTATTGCTTACCTAAATATCAATAAAAATCAAACCATTTTGGATTTGGCTTGTGGTAAGGGTCGTCATTCCTTATTTTTAAATTCACTTGGTTTTGATGTGACTGGGGTTGACCTATCGACACAAAGTATTTTGGAAGCTTCCAAAAACAAAAATGAACGTTTGGAATTTATGATTCATGATATGCGCTTACCGCTTGAAAGCAAATTTGATATTATACTAAATATGTTTACAAGTTTTGGTTATTTTGATTCCATTGATGATAATTTCAAAGTTCTAAACACCATTAAAAATAGTCTAAAAAAAGATGGCATTGGTGTAATTGATTTTATGAACAGTAATTACGTTATAAATCATTTGGTGTCACAAAATAATATTGAAATTGATGGTATTCAATTTGATATAAGGCGTAATTTTAAAGACGGAATAATTACAAAGACAATAACTGTAACAGATGAAGATATAGCTTCAAAATATGAAGAACGTGTTCGAGCGTTTAATCAAGAAGATTTTCTTGATATGATTTCGAAAGCGAACCTTAGATTTGTAAAGAGTTTTGGAAATTACAATCTAGAACCATATGATGTCCAAACGTCAGATCGTTTAATTTTAATTTTTAAAAATAATGGTTGATTTTGTACTTCCAGTTTTATCCGTTGTTATTGGTTTAATTTTTGCCGTTTGGTTTTTAGAATCAAAAACATTTAACTTAAAATTACTACTTACATTTAGTGGAGCATTTCTATTATCTACAACAGTTTTTGAGCTTTTACCAGATGTCTATGACAATTTAAATGCAAAATATACTGGAGTTTTTATTCTTTCGGGTATTGTTTTACAAATTATCTTAGAATTTTTTTCTAAAGGTGCAGAACACGGACATTTACATCATCATGGAGGATCAGAACACAGGTTTCCTTGGCTTTTGTTTTTAAGTTTAGGGATACATTCCTTTTTGGAAGGATTTCCTATATCTGCCCACGAAACTATTGTTTACGGAGTGTTTATTCATAAAATACCAGTAGCAATTCTTATTGCATCGTACCTGTTAACGTCTAGTATTTCAAAGACAAAAGTTTTTTTGTTTCTTATTGCTTTTGCACTTCTTACCCCTTTTGGTACGTTGGTTTCGGAGATAATCGTATTATCAAATAAGTTGTTTTACAGCATTAATGCTTTGGTCGTTGGAATGTTTTTTCACATTGCCACCATTATTTTATTTGAAGCTGATGAAGGGCATCAATTTAATATTAACAAAATAGCAACTATAGTTTTTGCTGTTCTTATTGCTTTATTAATGTACTAAAAAAAACTTGCGGCCTAGATTTGGGGAATCAAGACCGCGAAGCTTAGTGTAGGTATTTATGAGGCAAAAAAGGGTGAGAGTGGACATTAATCATTACTTTCCTTTTTCTACTCTACAAAGTTAAGCACATTTATACCACATTTTAAAGCGTCATGTAACAAACGGCCATTTGACGTAATAAACGGCCATCTGACGTAATATTCGGGAAAATTTAACCAAAAAATAGCCCAATTATTGGCCTTTTTTTTGCCTCCAAAGCTTGTTTAAAGCGTATAAATCGAATGTTTTGTGTGATTTTTGGTATTCTAAAT
Source organism: Flavobacteriaceae bacterium (assembly GCA_965657165.1). GTDB lineage: Bacteria > Bacteroidota > Bacteroidia > Flavobacteriales > Flavobacteriaceae > UBA3537. Next base: position 41,874 of record CBFHNG010000002.1, on the reverse strand, counting down.
TACCTTTTTGAAATTGACGTTGTAAAATATCTTCAATTAAATAGTCTTCTTCAATGAGTTCAGGGTTAAAAGGAATTTTTAAGGACATATTGAATAATTTTGCTGTATTATTATACCAAAATGCACGCCAACCACTACGCAATTCTTTTATTAAATCAAAAGCAGTACTTCCTGTTTGACGGTGGATAAGTTTGATAAGGATTTGTCCCTCTGTAATTGTAAATTTCTTTAGCTTTTCAGAAAATTCATCTTCAACAAATTTTTGAACCCTTCTGGTATATTTTTTTCGTTTACTCTTACTTTTAATATTGGCCATGCGTTCATTTAAGGTTTGCAATCTTTCTGACGCAAGTTTTGCATAAGGGTATACTTTAAGGGTTTTTCGCTGTAAAATAAGATATCGCCTTCTCTCATCCCCTGAATTTATACGCAAACGAGGTAAAATTACAACCTCCTGTAAATCAATAGATTGTTTTGTTATGGTATCACCAACAACTATAAGATACTGCTTAGGAATGGAATCTGTTTCTTTTGGTTCAGCTTGTCCCCAGCTGGAAAGTATTCCAAAAAAACAAAAAAAAGTTAAGAATCTCATATGAAGTTTATAATAGATTTCAAATTTAAAAAATATGCACATATGAAATACTTTTAGTCAATGATATTTATTATTTTAGACCAAAATTTTTTTCATGGCAAAGCAACAAATTTTAGACCAAAAAGCACTCGATTTTTTAGAAAGATACCTTAATAATGCATCACCCACTGGATATGAGTGGAATGGACAAAAGTTATGGATGGATTATTTAAAACCTTATGTAGATACCTTTATAACAGACACTTATGGAACTGCTGTTGGTGTTATCAATCCAGAAGCAGAGTTTAAAGTTGTTATTGAAGGGCATGCTGATGAAATTTCGTGGTATGTTAATTATATTTCTGATGATGGACTTATTTATGTCATTCGTAATGGCGGTAGCGATCATCAAATAGCACCTAGTAAAGTGGTAAATATTCATACCAAAAATGGCATTGTGAAAGGAGTTTTTGGATGGCCAGCCATTCATACACGTACACTTGCCAAAGAACAAGCTCCAAAACCAGATAATATATTTATTGATATTGGGTGTCAATCCAAAGAGGATGTCGAAAAGTTAGGTGTTCATGTGGGTTGTGTCATTACCTATCCTGATGAATTTCATATTCTTAATAAAGACCATTTTGTTTGTCGTGCATTGGATAATAGAATGGGTGGTTTTATGATTGCACAGGTTGCTCGATTACTTCATGAAAATAAAAAAACATTACCGTTTGGATTATATATCACAAACTCTGTTCAAGAAGAAATTGGACTTCGAGGAGCTCAGATGATTACACATACTATTCAGCCCGATGTGGCTATTGTTACTGATGTTACACACGATACAACTACGCCGATGATCAATAAAAAGAAACAAGGTCATTGCAAAATGGGTGACGGTCCAGTTATTGCCTATGCTCCAGCGGTGCAGCAGAAATTACGTGATTTGATTGTTGAGACAGCAGAAAAACACAAAATTCCGTTCCAGCGTGCAGCACTTTCAAGAGCTACAGGTACTGACACTGATGCTTTCGCTTACAGCAACGGCGGCGTTGCATCGGCCTTAATTTCATTACCATTACGTTATATGCATACAACTGTAGAAATGGTTCATCGAAACGATGTAGAAAATGTTATTCGTATGATTTATGAATCACTTTTGAACATTAAATCTGGTGATACATTTAGTTACTTTGAATAAATTTGAAAGAGTTTTTAGACATTTGGGATGAGTCTGGAAAACCAACTGGTCAAGTTTGTGAAAAATCCATGGCACACCAAAAAGGGTTGTTTCATCCTACGGTGCATATTTGGTTTTACACCTCTACTCCTTCTCTCCTACTACAAAAACGTGGTTCTAACAAACAAACATTTCCAAATCTTTGGGATGTATCTGTTGCGGGACATGTGTCTTCTGGTGAATCCATTTTGGATGGTGCATTACGTGAAATTAAAGAAGAAATAGGTCTACAACTAAAATCCGATGATTTACTTCTGATTGATGTTCGTAAAAACATAAACCAGTTTTCAAATGGCATCAAAGATTGTGAATTTCAACATGTTTTTTTATCTGATCTTAAAACCGGTGTTAAAGATTTAGTAATTCAAAAAGAGGAAGTTGATGATGTTCGTCTTTTTTCTTTTGAGGAAATGGAAATTTGCATGCAACAAAAACATTCAGAGTTTAAAATTGTGCCAGCGGATATGTCTTACTACAAATTTGTGATGGATAAAGTTCTAAACCATTAGAATTCTCCTTGATCTACATCTTTAATGAATTTGATTAGACCTTCAAAATAAATCTTTTGATCGTCAAATTGTGCTAAGTGACTTCCGTTTGGACATAATAAAAATTGTCCATTTTGAACTTCATTGGCAATAAACTCCATCTGTTTTGGATCCATCGTATCATGAGTGGCACCAATACTTAATGTTGGTACACTAATGTTTTTCAATTCATCTTTAATATCCCAATATTTTAAAGTTGCATCACCTTTAACACCAAATTCGCTTGGCCCTTGCATAGTAACATAAACATCATGATTAATGTGTTTAAAGCTTCTATTTAGGGGTTCGGGCCATTCAGATACTGGCATTCTAATGATGTGTTCAGTATAATAATTATTCATTAAAAGTTCCATATATCGTGGATTAGAATAATCTTCTTTATTTTCATAGATCATGATTTCTTCAAGAATGTCTAGATTTAATTGCGGAGCAAGAACATTTTCTGAATATGCAATATAATCTGGAATGGATGGTACCATATTGGAAATGATTAATCCTTTTAAATGTTGTTGATACTTTAAAGCATATTGCATTCCTAAAATACCGCCCCATGACTGTCCAAATAAATAAAAATTAGAACGGTCTAATCCTAAAGCAACACGGACTTGTTCAACCTCCTCAACAAATCGGTCTAAATCCCATAAGGACAAATCTTTAGGTTGATCGCTGTAATATGATCCCAATTGATCATAATAGTAATATTCAATTTCTGCGTTTGGGAAGTAACCATCAAAACTTTCGTAAATTTCATGAGTCATACCAGGTCCACCATGAAGCAATAAAACTTTTATTGTAGGGTTATTACCAACTCTTTTGGTCCAAACCTTAAACTCGCCTTTTGGAGTTTGTATGGGAATCATTTTAACACCTCCTAAGTACTGATCTGATTTTCCAGAACTATCGTTGTATGCTGTTGAAGATTTACATTTACCGTTGTTTTTACATTCACAACCCACTATAGAAAGAGTTAGGAGTAGGAATAATAGTACTTTTGTTTTCATAATGATATAGTTATTTATTTAAAGAATTATCAATTATAGATTGTACAACATCTGGATTGAGTAATGTACTGATATCGCCGAGGTTTCGCGTGTCTTTATGTGCAATTTTTCTAAGAATACGTCTCATGATTTTTCCAGATCTTGTTTTTGGTAATCCGGTTGTTATTTGAATTTTATCAAGTTTGGCAATTGGACCAATTTTTTTTGAAATCAATGCATTAATTTCAGAGGTTATGACTTCAATTTCAGATTCAGAGCTTTCTGATTTTAGTGTCACAAAGCCGTATAAGGCATTCCCTTTTATTTCATGAGGAAATCCTACTATTGCCGATTCTGCAATATTTTGGTGTTCGTTTACAGCATCTTCAATTGGTGCTGTGCCAAGGTTGTGACCAGAAACAATAACAACATCATCTACACGCCCGGTGATACGATAGTGGCCGTTTTCGTCTCTAAGTGCCCCGTCACCTGTAAAATAATAATTTGAAAAGGCAGAGAAATAGGTGTCTTTATAGCGTTTATGATCGCCCCAAATGGTTCGAGCAATAGAGGGCCAAGGAAATTTTATACACAAACGTCCTTCAGCTTTAGTATTTGATATCTCATTACCATTTTCATCCATCAAAGCAGGTTGAATCCCCACAAACGGAAGTGTTGCATAAGTAGGTTTCCCTGAAAAGCAATTTGGAATAGGACTGATAAGAATTCCTCCTGTTTCAGTTTGCCACCAAGTATCAACGATTGGACAATTATTTTTACCTATTATTGTGTTGTACCATTGCCATGCCTCATCATTTATGGGCTCTCCAACAGTGCCTATAACTTTCAAGGATGATAAATCATAAGGATTTACAAAATCATCGCCTTGTTTTGCTAATGCTCTAATGGCTGTTGGTGCTGTGTAAAATTGATTAATATTATGTTTTTGAACAATATCCCAAAAACGTCCATAATTTGGGTAACTAGGCACCCCTTCAAACATGACTGTTGTAGCCCCATTTAAAAGAGGTCCATATACAATATAGCTATGTCCTGTAATCCAACCAATATCAGCTGTACACCAGTATACATCATCGTCTTTATATTGGAATATATTTTTAAAGGTGTATGCGGTATATACCATATACCCTGCGGTGGTATGCACCATCCCTTTTGGCTTTCCGGTAGACCCAGATGTGTAAAGAATAAAAAGAGGGTCTTCAGCATTCATAACTGTTGCTTCACACGATTCTGAGGCATCGTTAAGTAACGGTTGAAGCCATTCATCTCTTCCCTTTTTCATGTTAATATTAGAATGTATTCGCTTGGCAACAAGAACAGAATTTACGTTAGGACAAGATTCTAACGCTTCATCAACTATTCCTTTTAAATCAATTGTTTTTGCGCCGCGATAACTTCCATCGCTAGTGATGACTATTTTACAATCACAATCATTAATCCTTGTCGCCAAAGCAGTAGATGAAAATCCTGCAAAAACCACAGAATGAATTGCACCAATCCGAGCACAAGCAAGAACCGAGACTGCCAATTCGGGTATCATTGGCAAGTAAATACACACCCTATCGCCTTTATGTACGCCGTTTGATTTTAAAACATTTGCAAATTTATTCACACGGCCATATAATGCTCTATAACTAATATGTTCAGCTTCAGATTTTGGATCGTTTGGTTCAAATATGATGGCGGTTTTATCTGCGATATTTTCCAAATGACGATCAATACAGTTCTCTGTAATGTTAAGTTCAGCACCTTCAAACCATTTAATTTTTGGTACAGAAAAATCGTACTCAAAAACTCGATTCCAAGACTTTTTCCATCGGAAATTATTTTTTGCAATAGCTTCCCAAAATTGTTCTGGATTTTTTACAGAGGCTTCATAGGCTGCATTGTAATCGGATATATTTTTCAGATGAAAAGAAGACATGAAATTTTAATTTTCAACTAATTTAATTAAATATTTAGAATATGTTAAAAGGATTATTAAAATAAATTAATACACAATGTATTACTTTTGTTTTAAATTCATACAATTGAAATCCAATCGCTTATATTTTATTGATGCTGTTCGTGCTTTTGCAATCCTAATGATGCTCCAGGGGCATTTTATTGATACGCTTTTGGCGGTAGATTTTCGTGACACTTCAAATTTAGCCTATCAAATTTGGCAATATTTTAGGGGTATTACTGCACCTGTATTTTTTACAATTTCAGGATTAATTTTTACATATTTATTGATGAAGGCCAATGATAAAGGAGCATCAAACGAGCGTATAAAAAAAGGGTTGGTTCGTGGCCTTATGCTTATTGGAATTGGATATGCACTTCGAGTTCCTATTTTTAGATGGTTTTCAGGAAATTTTGATACTTATTTTTTAGTTATTGATGTGTTGCAATGCATTGGATTATCTCTGATTCTAATCGTTTTCTTTTATAAATTTGTTCAACGAAAAGTGTTTTTTTTCTCTGTTTTGATGTTTTGTTTAGGTGGGGTTGTTTTTATTACTGAACCTTTATATAGAACATATACTGCCGAGAATATTCCACTATTTTTTGCCAATTATTTAACTAAATCTAATGGTTCGATTTTTACTATTGTTCCATGGTTTGGATACATGGCCTATGGTGCTTTTATTGCAGCTCTTTTCTATAAGTATATAAATAATCCAAAATTCAAGTTTACAGTTATAGTTGGATTTTTAATATTGGGGATGTTTTTAGTAAATAGTTCCACTTGGGTGTTTCAAAAAATCTATTTATGGACTGATATTCAGCTTATTATTGATGTAGCTAATTTTAATTATCTATTTATTCGTTTAGGAAATGTTCTAGTGATTTTCGGAATTTTTTATGCTTTTGAAAGATTTTTAAAGCAAACACTCATACTAAAAATTGGACAAAAAACACTTTCAATTTACGTTATTCATTTTATTGTACTCTATGGAAGTTTTACAGGTTTGGGATTAAACCGAATATTTGGAAAAAATTTAAATCCAACAGAAGTTATTATTGGTGCACTATTATTTTTAAGTAGCGTAAGTTTTATCGCAATATATAGAACAAAAGCTAACTCATTTTTATATTACAAAATACGTCAATTGACTCAAAAAATTAGTTCATTATTTATTTCGAGAAGTAATTAAGGACGTTTTTTTCTATTCTTTCATTAATGTTTGAAAGATCAGCTCTATTGAAAGACTCTCCCGTTATGGTTTCATACAATTCAATATAGCGTTCGCTAACGGTTTTTATATATGCTTCTGTCATTTCTGGTACAGTTTGCCCTTCTAAGCCCTGAAATCCATTTTGAATCAACCATTGGCGTACAAACTCTTTGGAGAGTTGTTTTTGGGGCTCTCCTTTTTGTTGACGTTCTTCATAGCCCTCGGCATAAAAATAACGCGAAGAATCAGGAGTGTGAATTTCATCGATTAAAACAATTTTTCCTTCTTTAGTTTTTCCAAATTCATATTTAGTATCAACTAAAATCAGTCCTTGTTTTGCTGCAATTTCTGTTCCTCTTTGAAAGAGTTTTCTGGTATAATCTTCTAAAATCAAATAATCCTCTTCAGAAACAATTCCACGAGCCAAAATATCTTCTCGTGAAATATCTTCATCATGATTTCCCATTTCAGCTTTTGTTGCAGGGGTAATAATAGGTGTTTGAAACGCATCATTTTCTTTCATTCCTTCTGGCATTGCTACCCCACATAGAACACGTTTTCCAGCGTTATATTCTCTTGCAGCGTGTCCAGACATATAGCCTCTTATCACCATTTCCACCTTAAATGGTTCACACAAATGTCCAACTGCAACATTGGGATCAGGAGTTGCGATTAACCAATTTGGAACTAAATCCTCTGTGGCTTTCATCATTTTTGTTGCAATCTGATTTAATATTTGTCCTTTGTATGGAATGCCTTTTGGCATAACAACATCAAAAGCAGAAAGCCGATCTGTAGCAATCATTACAAGTAAGTTGTCGTTAATGGTGTATACCTCTCGAACCTTACCTTTATATACCCCTTTTTGAGCAGGAAAATTAAAATTTGTGTCTATTATCGTTTGACTCATGATGCTGAATTATTCTCTGTTTTCAATGTTTTTATAGGCTTCAATAACTTGCTTGACTAATTTATGTCGAATCACATCTTTGTCATCTAAAAATACCATTCCTACGCCATTAATATCTTTTAAAATTAATAATGCTTCCTTTAATCCAGAAATGACACGTCTTGGCAAATCAATTTGCCCAGGATCACCAGTGAGTAAAAATTTTGCATTTTTCCCCATTCGAGTTAAAAACATTTTCATTTGAGCGTGGGTTGTATTTTGACCTTCATCTAAAATCACAAAAGCATGATCTAGAGTTCGTCCGCGCATAAATGCCAACGGGGCAATTTGGATAATGCCTTTTTCTATGTAATTGTCTAATTTTTCGTGAGGAATCATATCACGCAACGCATCGTAGAGGGGTTGCATGTAGGGATCCAATTTTTCTTTTAAATCACCCGGTAAAAACCCAAGGTTTTCACCAGCTTCAACTGCAGGCCTTGTAAGTATTATGCGTTTTACTTCTTTGTTTTTTAGTGCTTTAACTGCAAGAGCAACACCTGTGTATGTTTTTCCAGTTCCTGCTGGACCAATGGCAAATACCATATCATTTTGACGTACAGTATCCACAAGTTTCCTTTGATTACTTGTCTGCGCTTTGATCAGTCGACCATTAACACCATGAAGTATAACTTCTCCGCTTGTACTAGAAGTTTCATAGTCTTCTTTGGAATCGCTTGAGAGTACACGCTCAATCATGTTTTCATCAATTTTGTTGTAGTTGCCAAAATGATTCAACAACATTTCCATTCGTTTGTCAAATTCTTCAAGTAATTCCTCATCGCCAAATGCTGTGATTTTATTGCCTCTGGCTACAATTTTCAGTTTTGGAAAGTACTTTTTGAGGAGTTCTATATTTTTATTTTGAGGGCCAAAAAATTCTTTTGGCGTAATTTCTTCGAGTTCTAATACGAGTTCATTCAAATGCTTATTGATTATGAGGTTTTAAAATAATTTATACCATAAAAATACTAACATTTTTACTTAATTATTTAGTACTGTTAATAAAATTTAAAAACAAAAATTTATGTAGGTTTGTAAAACAAGAAAATAGCATTTTTTATTTAAATTTAACACCATAACAGTTCATACTGAATGGCCATTATTACTCTAACCACAGATTTTGGAATGAAAGCACACTTTGTAGGTGCTGTTAAAGGGGCGTTGTACTCTGAAATACCCAATGCAACTATTGTGGATATTTCGCACAACATCGCTCCTTTTAATGTGTTGGAAGCCGCCTATGTGATTCAAAATGCCTTTAATAGTTTTCCAAAAGGAACCATACATGTTATTGGTGTTGATTCTGAATTGAATCCAGAAAACAAACATATTGCAATGGCACTCAATGGTCATTTTTTTATTTGTGCAAATAATGGAATTTTAAGTATGATTTGTACAGAAATTACGCCCGATCATATTGTTGAAATTAATATTCATGATAAAGTTGTTGGTAGTTTTCCTGTTTTGGATGTTTTTGTAAAAGTTGCCGCACATATTGCTCGTGGCGGTACTTTGGAAGTTATTGGTAAGACCATTAATGAGATTAAACCCATTACAAATCTTATGCCTTTTGTAAGCTCAGATCAATCGCAACTCATTGGAAATGTTATTTTTATAGATCGTTATGACAATGTAATTACAAACATCAAAAAGCGATTTTTTGAATCTATCCAAAAAGGTCGTCGATTTGAAATATTGGCACGTAATCACAAATTCAAGAAAATTTACACACAATATTCAGAAATTGTGGACTTTAGTATTCCTCTTAAAAATCGAAATGATGAAGGTCGTGGACTTGTCGTTTTTAATTCTTCAGGTTTTTTAGAAATAGCAATGTATAAGAGTAATAAAGCAACCGTTGGTGGTGCTTCCACCCTTATGGGATTGGAAATGATGGACAGTGTTACTGTTCAATTTTTTGAAGACTAAATTAGTGGTTAAAAACATCCAATCAAATGTTAATAAGTTTCTTTCGTTAATACACATCTAAAGAATATATTTGTAAGTATATTCTTCAAATAAACAATACAACACATGAAATTCATCGTTTCGAGTACATATTTATTAAAACAACTCCAGGTCTTAGGAGGCGTGATCAATAACTCCAACACCTTACCTATTTTAGACAATTTTTTATTCGAACTTACATCTTCAACACTAACGGTGTCGGCTAGTGATTTGGAAACCACAATGTCCTCTGTTTTGGAGGTTGAAAGTGATAGTGAAGGTCAAGTGGCTATTCCTGCCAAATTATTATTAGAAACCCTAAAAACCTTTCCAGAGCAACCTCTAACATTTGTGGTTGAATCAAATAATACCATAGAAATTAGTTCTAATCATGGAAAATATGCGCTTGCCTATGCTAGTGCAGATGAATTTCCAAAAACAATTGCCCTTGACAATCCAAGCAATACTGTTGTACCTTCAGAACTATTGGCTACTGCAATTAATAAAACCATTTTTGCTGCAGGAAATGATGATTTGAGACCTGTAATGAGTGGTGTCTTTTTTCAGTTTTCTACTGATGGACTGACCTTTGTTGCAACTGATGCGCACAAACTTGTAAAATATTCAAGAACAGATGTTCAGGCGAGTGAAACAGCCGAATTTATTATGCCCAAAAAACCTTTGAATTTATTAAAAGGAATTTTAGCTACAAGTGATGAAAATGTTACCATAGAATACAACGAATCCAATGCAAAGTTTTCATTTGATAATTCTGTCCTAATTTGTCGACTAATTGATGGGAAATATCCAAATTATGAAGCTGTCATTCCAAAGGAAAATCCTAATCAATTGACGATTGGTCGTACTCAATTTTTAAATTCGGTACGCCGTGTTTCTATTTTCTCTAACAAAACTACACATCAAATCCGATTGAAAATTGCTGGTGCAGAATTGAATATTTCTGCAGAAGATATCGATTATAGCAATAAAGCTGAAGAACGTCTTACTTGTGATTATCAAGGCGATGATATGCAAATTGGATTCAATTCTAGGTTTTTATCCGAAATGCTAAGCAATATCAATGCCGATGATGTTCAACTCGAAATGAGTTTGCCAAACAGAGCCGGAATTCTTACTCCTGTAGATGGATTAGAAGAAGGAGAACATGTTACAATGCTTGTCATGCCTGTGATGTTGAACAGCTAGAAGCAGATTTTTTATTTAATAAAAACCAATTTAATTTTTTAGTGCTTTACTAATACCCTCCCCTATGGTTAAATTAAACAGGTAGTGATGAAACGATTTTTATCAATATTAACGGCAGGTTTTCTTCTTACAGGAGTTACACTTCAAGTCCTTAAAGTCTTTTTTAAATTTGAAAATATTTCAACATTTGCAATACTAATGTGCATTGCAATAGCTGGGGCTATTAATTTTGTAAAAAAAATTAAAGGGTAAGCTAAAGACTAACTGTACATTTTCTCTCGAAGCGCTTTGATTTTATTGTCTTGCATGTACTCATCAAATGTGGTATAGCGATCGATAATTCCATTTGGTGTGATTTCCACGACTCTATTGGCTACTGTTTGTGCAAACTCATGATCGTGGGTCGTAAACAGAACAGTACCCTTAAAATTTTTAAGGGAATTATTAAACGCCGTAATACTCTCCAAATCCAAGTGATTTGTGGGTTCGTCAAGCATCAAAACATTAGCACGAATCATCATCATACGCGAAAGCATACAACGCACTTTTTCACCACCAGACAAAACATCTGCAGTTTTTAGGGCTTCTTCTCCACTAAAAATCATTTTCCCTAAAAATCCACGAATATAAACTTCTTCGCGTTCTTCTTCAGTGGTGGCCCACTGACGCAACCAATCAACAAGAGTTAGTTTTTCAGAAAAATATTCGCTATTGTCTAGTGGTAAATAGGATTGTGTAGTGGTAACTCCCCAACTAAATTTTCCAGATTTGGCATTTTGTTTTCCATTGATGATTTCATAAAAAGCGGTTGTAGCCCTTGAATCTTTTGAAAACACCACAACTTTATCGCCTTTATTTAAATTCAAATCAATATTTTGAAATAACGCCTCACCGTCAAGTTCTGCAGATAGTTTTTCAATATTTAAAATTTGATCACCAGCTTCACGATCACGCTCAAAAATAATTGCAGGATAACGTCTACTCGATGGTTTAATATCTGCAACATTGAGCTTATCAATCATTTTTTTTCGACTTGTAGCTTGTTTAGATTTAGCAACATTTGCAGAGAAACGGCGGATAAATTCTTCTAATTCTTTCTTTTTTTCTTCGGCCTTTTTGTTTTGTTGTGCACGTTGTTTTGCGGCTAATTGAGAGGATTCATACCAAAAGGTATAATTTCCAGAAAAATGATTGATTTTACTAAAATCGATATCAGAAATATGTGTACAAACCGCATCTAAAAAGTGACGGTCATGCGAGACTACAATCACACAGTTATCATAGTTCGCCAAAAAGTTTTCTAACCAAGCAATCGTTTCATAATCCAAATCATTGGTAGGCTCATCCATAATAAGCACATCGGGCGAACCAAAAAGCGCTTGTGCCAAAAGCACGCGAACCTTTTGTTTACCGTCTAAATCGGCCATAGCCGTATAGTGTAATTCTTCTTTGATTCCAAGATTGGATAGCATGGCAGCAGCATCGCTATCGGCATTCCACCCATCCATTTCTTCAAATTGCACTTGTAACTCCCCTATTCTATCGGCGTTAGCGTCGTTATAATCATTGTAAAGAGCATCAATTTCGGACTTAATGGCAAACAAAGGCTTGTTGCCCATAAGTACGGCTTCTAGTACAGTATGACTGTCGTATAGGTTATGGTTTTGTTCCAAAACTGACATCCGTTTCCCTGGCTCCAAATGTACGTGTCCGGATGTTGCTTCTTGTGTTCCAGAAAGGATTTTTAGAAACGTTGATTTTCCGGCTCCATTGGCCCCAATAATACCATAGCAATTACCACTGTTAAAAGTAACGTTGACTTCGTCAAAAAGGATGCGTTTGCCAAATTGAACCGATAAGTTTGAAACTGAAAGCATATATTTCTTTTATTTTTTTGCAAAAATAGAGAATTGTAACCATACTTCAAATCAAATAGTAGAATACAATTTAATAAGAATTATGATTTGGTGCTTTTGGTATGATTATTGGTCTAAAAAACAAAACCTAAATCTAAAAATATGAACAAAAATAGCATTTGCTCTATCCTATTTGTATTGTCTTTAGTTGTTGCAGCTTGTAGCAAGAGTGACGTTAATCCCACAGACAATACCCCTCAAATCAAAACTTTAACAGCATCAAAACTCGAAATCAAAAAAAGCAGTGTAAAAATTAATACAACCAACTATGTTGTTGAAGATTTTGAGCTTGATGAAAATATGACATTTCTATATTTAATTTTAGACAAAAATGGTAATAATTGGATTGCCCTATCATTAGAAGACGAAGAACTTGATGGCAAAACAACAAAAGCCCGAATTAATGGCATTGAATATGAAGGTCAAAACTTTGACATCAAAGAACAACCCGATGAAAACCATATAATCTCAGGAGATATTGTTAAAAAAAATACGTCATCGCCAAAAGAAGCTGTAGAAATTATTCTTTATGAATCATCTATAGGTAATGGCAATAGTACTATTACGGTAGATGGTACTACAGCAAAAATCAATGGTACCCTGGGGAACATTACATACAATCAAATTTTGGACCTTAACGCCATACACAAAAACGTACACACCATTTTATTTGAAGAAGTTGAAGGCTCTGTAAATGATGATATTAATGTTGAAACAGGCCGTCTTATCCGAAAAGCAGGATATACCACAGCTGTAAATTCAAATAGTGAAATATATTCAGGGGGTGTAGATTTATTTTGTGCAGGTCTAAAAAGAACCATCGAAAGTGGAGCTACACTTGGTGTTCACTCTTGGTGCTGTGGTGAAAATGGTGAAGATGCTTCTCAAATTCCAGATAATGACAGCCAACATCACAAACAGATCAATTACTTTAATGAGATGTTAGGGTCTCCATTAGGGAAAGAGTTTTATTTTTTTACCATCAAGGCAGCTTCATCAGATGATATACATATTATGACAAATGAAGAAATCAATACTTATAAGTTAAAGAAATAATTAAATGAAAATATTAATAAATATACTTGGACTATTTTTGTTAATCTACAGTTGTAAATCACATTTTTTGAACCAAAATATTTTTCCTAAAGTTAGGGATGTATCAAATTTAATAAAAACCGATTTTGTTCCAACATTAGAAAGCTCTTATATTACAGAAAAGAACACTATTTATGGAGCTACAATTCCATATGCTTGGAATGAAATAAAAAACCAAATTGGATTACCTCTAAAAGGTTTTACGAGCAAAGAATTAGAAAAACTAAACAACACTAAAAGTTTTGAAGATGTTTTAAAAGAAAATGAATATGAAACATCTGTAGAATTTATTGGGAATAAAATAAAAGCAAGTGCCTTTTTTAAAAAATCACTTCCTTTTGAGCAAAAGCTGAAAAAATTTAATAAACCATTATTATTTAATACTATTGAGGTAGAATCATTTGGTTTTTGGGGAAATCACAGCTGTGCTACGTTAAATTACTTCAACAATGAAAATGACTTTTCAATTTCATTATTTCCAAAAAACAAAGAGCACGAAATTATTCTTATAATGAACCAAAATGAAAGCGATAAGCTTTCTACTTTTACGGAGTTATTTAAAGATTTTCAACAACAAAAAAAACAAAATGTACATTTCAATGATGATGATAAAGTAGAAATACCAATTATCGAATTTAATCTTGAAAAAACATATAATGAGTTTATTGGTAGTGAATTTTACACTAAAGAAGCAGAGTATGTTGTTACAAAAGCATACCAAAGAAATGCATTTGTATTAAATGAAAACGGAGCAGAAGTCGAAAGTGAGGCAAAATTTGAGGTTGTAGCAACATCCATTAGATTTAATGAACCTGAACCTAAGATGATGATTTTTAATAAGCCATTTGTAGTTTTCTTAAAGCGTAAAGATGCCAAACATCCTTATTTTGGGGTTTATATTGCAAATGAAGAGTTATTAAAGAAGAAGTAAAACCCTTTGGATAAGGATATCTATAGGTCTACATATAAGTTATGAATTACAAGAGATAATTGATAACAGAGTTGGTTTATATAAATTGGTTACCCTAAAACTTCGGCAACTTTTTTACCAATTTCTGCAGGAGAATCGACCACATGAATGCCACACTCTCGCATAATTCGTTTTTTGGCTTGTGCCGTATCATCGCTTCCACCAACAATAGCTCCAGCATGTCCCATGGTACGTCCAGCAGGTGCAGTTTCACCAGCAATAAACCCTACGACAGGTTTTGTGCTTCCACTTTCTTTATACCATTGTGCAGCATCGCCTTCCAATTGTCCACCAATCTCACCAATCATGACCACACAATTGGTTTCTTTATCATTAATAAGTAGTTCTAATGCTTCCTTAGTTGTAGTTCCAATAATGGGGTCACCGCCAATACCAATGGCTGTGGATACACCAAGTCCTTGTTTTACCACTTGGTCTGCAGCCTCGTATGTAAGAGTTCCAGATTTAGAGACTACACCTACACCACCTTTTTTAAATACAAATCCAGGCATAATTCCTACTTTGGCCTCATCTGGTGTAATCACACCAGGGCAATTTGGCCCAACCAATCGACAGTTTTTGTCTTTTATATAATCTGATGCTTTAATCATATCAGAAACAGGAATACCTTCTGTAATGGTAATGATGACTTCAATTCCTGCATCAGCGGCTTCCATAATAGCATCAGCTGCAAACGCTGGCGGTACAAAAATAATAGTTGTATTGGCATTGACTTGCTCAACGGCTTCCTTTACGGTATTAAAAACTGGCTTATCAAGGTGCGTTTGCCCTCCTTTTCCAGGGGTAACACCACCAACAACGTTGGTGCCGTAAGCAATCATTTGAGACGCATGAAATGTGCCTTCACTTCCTGTAAATCCTTGTACAATTATTTTTGAATTTTTGTTGACTAAAACACTCATTAAAGTTAATTTTTATTGGTGCAAATGTAATTTTTTGAAGTTGATTTATAAAAACAATTTTTACTTTTCTTTCAACTTTTGTAATAGCTCTGGTAAGTGGCGTAATGCGGCCATTTCTTTTAACTTTGTTCTTGTCTCTTGAATAGGTGTTCCAAAGTAGGTTTTACCTCCAGCAACAGACTTAGTTACACCAGTTTGCCCTAAAACAACAGCTTTTGCACCTATGGTAATCCCGCTATTAGTTCCAACTTGACCCCACAGAGTAACTTCATCTTCCAAAATACAACATCCAGCAATACCTGTTTGGGAGGCAATAAGACATTTTTTTCCTAGAACGGTATCATGGCCAATTTGAATTTGATTGTCTAATTTTGAGCCTTCGCCAATAGTGGTATCTCCTGTAACTCCACGGTCTATGGTACATCCTGTACCAATATGCACATCATTTTCTATGATCAAACGACCACAAGACCACAATTGATCAAAACCTTCTGGACGATTTTTATAATAAAATGCATCTCCAGCAAGAACTGTTCCTGCACCAATTACAACATTATTACCAATAATCGTATCTTTTAAGATGGTAACATTGGCATGAATCAAGCAATTTTTTCCAATTTTGACATTAGGCCCTACAAAAACATGTGGTTGAATTTGTGTCCCCTCTCCTATTTGTGATGTAGGATCTATACTAACTGAGGATGCCACAAAAGGTTTGAAATGTGTGGTCAACTTATTAAAATCCCGAAATGGATCATCTGAAATCAAAAGTGCTTTACCTTTAGGGCACTCCACTTTTTTATTGATAAGTACCACTGTTGCTGCTGATTTTAATGCTTTGTCATAATATTTTGGATGATCAACAAAAACAATATCTCCAGTTGTCACTACATGAATTTCATTTATACCCAAAACTGGAAAATCATCTGTACCAATATAGGAACACCCCAAAAGGTTTGCAATATTTTTTAGCGTTTGCGGTGTGGGAAATTTCATTTTAATTTACTCCTTAACACGTTCTTTATATGTGCCTTTTGCAGTTTCTACTTTAATTTTATCGCCCTCATTTATAAACAACGGAACATTTATAGTGGCACCTGTTTCGACCGTGGCAGGTTTTGTAGCGTTGGTAGCCGTATTACCTTTAACTCCAGGTTCTGTTGCTGTAACCTCCAATATAACGCTTGCAGGCATTTCAACAGATAATGGCATATCATCTTCTGAATTAATAATTACTGTAACCACTTCACCTTCTTTCAAAAGACCTGGATTATCAATGGAAGTCTTATTCAAAGTAATTTGATTGTAATCCTCAACATTCATAAAATGAAATATATCACCTTCGGGATACAAATACTGGAATTTGTGTGTTTCTACGCGAACATCTTCAATTTTATGACCTGCAGAAAAGGTATTGTCTATAACTTTTCCTGTAGTTACACTTTTGAGCTTTGTACGTACAAATGCAGGGCCTTTGCCAGGTTTTACATGAAGGAATTCAATAATTTTAAAAATATCATGGTTGTAACGAATGCACAATCCATTTCTGATGTCTGAAGTATTTGCCATAGTGTTTTAGTTTGATTTAAAGTAGCCTTTCATGATACCTCGATGAGAATTCTTGATAAATTGTAAGATTTCATCACGTTCAGGAGTGGCTTCCATTTCAGCTTCAATAATAGCTGAAGCTTGAGAGTTATTGTAATTTTTTTGATAAAGTAGTCTGTATATCCCTTGTATTTCTCTAATTTTTTCTGTGGTATATCCCCTACGTCGTAAGCCAACAGAATTGATTCCTACATATGATAGTGGCTCACGAGCAGCTTTAACATATGGTGGTACATCTTTTCTGACCAAAGAACCTCCTGTTACGAAGGCGTGGTTTCCAATGGAACAAAATTGATGTACAGCAGTCATTCCAGCTAAAACAACATAATCGCCAACGGTGATATGCCCTGCAAGAGTACTATTGTTTGAAAAAATACAGTTTTTACCAACAATACAATCATGAGCTATATGACAATAGGCCATAATTAAGCAATTATCACCAACTACTGTTTTCATGCGGTCTGTAGTCCCTCTATTGATGGTCACACATTCACGTATAGTTACATTATCTCCAATGATAACTGTTGTATCTTCATCGTTGTATTTCAAATCTTGTGGATTGGCAGAAATGACTGAACCAGGAAAAATACTACAATTTTTTCCAATTCGTGCACCTTCCATTATGGTAACGTTTGAGCCAATCCATGTCCCTTCTCCAATAACAACATTATTGTTTATGGTTGTAAAAGGTTCAATTACAACATTTTTTGCAATTTTTGCACCAGGGTGAACGTATGCTAAAGGTTGATTCATTTGAATTTATTTAACTTTTGATATCTGAGCCATTAGTTCAGCTTCGGCACAAAGCTTGCCATTCGCATAGGCATAGCCTTGCATATGGCATATTCCTCTTCGAATTGGGGTAATTAGCGAGCAACTAAAAATAAGGGTATCACCAGGAACAACTTTTTGTTTGAACTTTACTTTATCAATCTTCATAAAAAAAGTAAGATAATTTTCTGGATCTGGTACTGTATTTAATACTAAAATCCCTCCTGTTTGTGCCATAGCTTCTACAATTAAAACACCAGGCATTACTGGTGCTCCAGGGAAATGTCCCTTAAAGAAGGATTCGTTCATGGTCACATTCTTTGAGCCAATCACGTGGTTTGGTGATAATTCAAAAACTTTGTCGAGCAACAAAAAGGGCGGTCGGTGTGGCAGCATATCCATAATGGCATTGACATCCATCACAGGAGTTTGATTAAGGTCCACAATTGGAACGTTGTTTCTGCGCTCATTTTTAATGATTTTGGCCATTTTTTTAGCAAACTGTGTGTTGACAAAATGACCTGGCTTGTTGGCAATTACCTTTCCTTGAATTCGTGTACCAATTAGTGCTAAGTCTCCTATGACATCCAAAAGTTTGTGGCGTGCTGCCTCATTTGGATAATGTAGCGTTAAATTATCTAAAATACCATTTGGCTTGACAGAAATTGAATCTTTATTAAAAGCAATTTTCAATTTTTCCATCGTCTCTTCAGACAATGGTTTGTCGACATAAACAATGGCATTGTTTAAATCTCCACCTTTAATAAGTCCGTGTTCTAAAAGCATTTCCAATTCATGTAAAAAACTAAAAGTTCTTGAATTGGAAATATCGGCTTTAAAATTTGATAGTTTTTGAAGTGTAGCGTTTTGAGTACCCAATACTTTTGTGCCAAAATCTACCATAGTTGTCACTTGATATTCATCAGATGGAATGATTGTTATTTCACTTCCTGAATCTTCATCAGTATATGAAATTACATCTTTAACAACAAAAATCTCTCTGAGTGCATCTTGTTCAACAATTTCAGCAGTTTCTAGCGCTTCTACAAAAAACTTTGATGACCCATCCATTATTGGTGGTTCAGAGGTGTTTAATTCTATAATTACATTATCAATTTCTAATCCAACAAGTGCTGCAAGTACATGTTCACAAGTTTGAATAGAAACTCCATTTTTTTCCAAGCAAGTCCCTCTTTGGGTGTTTGTTACCAAATTTGCATCTGCTTTAATGATAGGTTCACCCTCGAGGTCTACTCTCTTAAAAGCGTAACCTGTATTAGGGTCAGAAGGAAGAAAATTTAAGACAACGTTTTCTCCTGTATGAAGACCAACACCTGTTAGACATACAGGATTGGCAATAGTAGTTTGTTTAGATTGGGTTTTAGTTATCATTATTATTTTTTTTTAGTTCTTCTATATCTTTTGCAAGCTGTGGAAGATTTTTAAAATGGACATAAGATTTATAGTAATCACCATAACCAAATGCTGGAGTTCCCTGAAGTACTTCGTTGTCGGAAATACTTTTTGAAATTCCTGATTGCGCTTGAATCTTTACATGATCTCCTATAGTGATATGCCCTACAATGCCAACTTGACCACCAATTTGACAATGTTTACCAATTTTTGTGGAACCAGCAATGCCTGTTTGCGCAGCAATTACAGTATGTTCTCCAATGACTACATTGTGTGCAATTTGTATTTGATTGTCAAGCTTGACTCCTTTTTTTATAATAGTAGATCCTAGCGTTGCACGGTCTATAGTGGTGGCCGCACCAATATCAACATGATCTTCTATTACAACATTACCTATTTGAGGAACTTTGTTGTAAACGCCATTTTCATCGGGTGAAAAGCCAAATCCATCGGCACCAATAACTACTGAGGCATCAACATTGCAGTGTGAACCAATACTACAATCGGAATAAATTTTTGCTCCTGCAAAAATACTAGTATGATCTCCAATAGTGACATTATCTCCGATAAAGCAGTTAGGGTATATTTTTACATTGTTGCCAATGCGAACATTTTCTCCAATTGATGTAAACGCACCAATGTAAATATCATCGCCATAGGCTACAGATTTTGCAATAGAAACTGGTGACTCAATTCCTGTTTTATTGTTTTTGATAAGATTGTAATGCTCTAAAAGCGTAGAAAATGCGGCATATGCATTTGCAACTTTTATGAGAGTGGTGTTGATTTCTTTTTCTGCAACAAAATCATTGTTAACTATAGTAACTGTAGCATTTGTGGAATATATAAATGGGGCGTATTTTGGATTGGATAAAAATGTTAATGACCCTTTTTGACCTTCCTCTATTTTTGAAAGCATAAAGACTTCAGCATTTTCATCACCAACAATTTCGCCATTGATTAATTTTGCTATTTGGTTAGCTGTGAATTTCATTGCAATGCAAAAATATAAAAAATAATCAAAGTAACTCTTTTGGAAAGCATATATAATGGCGCTTTACAGTTTTGGATAACCCCTTTAGATTCAGGTTGTCAGATGCGTCTATAACATCTGTAATCGTACCATCTTTATGTAAAATTGATATTCCATCCTCGTGCGGCTTATAGCCTGTGTTTTTTATGGTTCCTGTAAAAACAAAATATGATATATCATCTTTAGTCCAATTGGTACGCTTTAGACAATTGGTTTTTAATTGGTCTAATGCTTCTGATATTTGACTTTTTTTTAAAAATTTAATCTTAAAAAGTTTACGCTCAAGCAGTCGAACCGACAAGTTACTCAAAACAGCATCAGGATGATTTTGCCACGATTTTAAGGCTGACACAATATCATAATCATCTAATTTTGAAAATTGAGTTAACACATGAGAATTAAAATTTTTGATATCTATATTTTCTTTTAAAAAAAACTCAAAAGATGAGCTAACGTTTAGTTCAACAGATTGTTGAGCAAGATCTTTTGCACGTTTCAGTACATTAATAATCATCTGCTCTGCAACCAAGCTTGTTTTGTGCAAATAGACTTGCCAGTACATCAAACGGCGCGCTGTAAGGAATTTTTCAATAGAGAATATTCCTTTTTTTTCAATAACTAGTTGATCATTAATAACATTCATCATCGAAATCAAACGTTCACTATTGATATTTCCCTCAGAAACTCCAGTGTAAAAACTGTCGCGTTTCAAATAATCTGAACGATCCATATCCAATTGACTTGAAATCAACTGACCAAAAAATTGACGAGAATAATCTCCTTTAAACATTGTAATAGCCAAACTCAATTGGCCTTCAAACTCACGATTTAATTGCTCCATAAAACACAATGAAATGGTCTCATGATCAATATCGTGAACAATACTGTGCTCCATTGCATGGCTAAAAGGACCATGACCGATATCATGAAGTAAAATGGCAATATACAGTGCATTTTCTTCTTCTTTTGAAATAGAAACCCCTTTAAATCTTAAAATTTGCACTGCCTTTTGCATCAAATGCAAACACCCCAAAGCATGATGAAATCTTGTATGATGTGCTCCTGGATAGACCAAATAAGATAACCCCATTTGAGTAATTCTTCGCAAACGTTGAAAATAGGGATGAGCAATAAGATCAAAAATTAAAGGGTTTGGAATAGTAATAAATCCATAAATTGGATCGTTAAATATTTTGAGCTTATTACTGGTATTCAAACTTATTTAGTTTTATTTTGTGTCCTGAAAACAGAAACAGATTAATTTAAGTGTAAAAGTAATAAAATCACAGGACTTATATTTTTAATTTAGACACTTTATGAGCAGTATACACATTTTATGGGTAGATGATGAAATATCTTATCTTAAGCCACATATTATATTTTTAGAACAAAAAAACTATAAAATCACTCCTTGCAATAGCGGTTCAGAAGCTCTTGAATTGTTTGCAAAACAGGATTTTGATATTGTTTTTTTGGACGAAAATATGCCTGGACTTAGTGGATTAGAAACACTCACAGAATTAAAAAAACAAAAGTCCAATATTCCAATGGTCATGATTACCAAAAGTGAAGAAGAATATATTATGGAAGAGGCTATTGGCAATAAAATTGCCGATTACTTAATTAAGCCTGTAAATCCGAACCAAATTCTTCTAAGCTTGAAAAAAAACTTGGATCATAGTCGTTTGGTTTCTGAAAAGACATCTTCAAGTTATCTTCAAGAATTTAGAAAAATTTCTATGGAAATGATGTCTGTAAGCACTTTTGAAGATTGGAAAAATTTGTATCAAAAAATAGTGTTTTGGGAACTTAAATTAGAAGATTCACAAGATGAAACACTTCAGGAAATATTAGAAGCTCAAAAGCTTGAAGCCAACCAGCAGTTTGGGAAATTTATAGAAAAAAACTACCCTATTTGGTTTGAAAGCTCAGAAGCTCCTGTTTTGTCTCATACGCTTTTTAAGACCAAAATTGCTCCTCAATTGTCCAAAAATCAACCTACACTTCTGGTTGTCATTGATAATTTGCGGTTTGATCAATGGAAATCTATTGAGTCTAGTGTAAATACATACTATAAAACCAATGAAAACAGCATGTACTTCAGCATACTCCCCACTTCTACTCAATATGCCCGAAATGCCCTGTTTTCTGGTCTGATGCCAAAGCAAATGGAGAAATTATATCCAAATTATTGGAAAAATGATACCGACGATGGAGGGAAAAACCTATTTGAAGCACAGTTTTTAGAAGAACAACTAAAAAGATTGAATCTGAATCATTTGTCTCATGAATACATCAAAATAACAAATCTAAAAGATGGGAAAAAACTGGCTGATAATTTTAAAACCAAAGCAAAAAATGACTTGACTGTTTTGGTCTATAATTTTGTAGATATGCTATCGCACTCAAAAACAGAAATGGAGGTTGTAAAAGAACTCGCATCTGATGACAAAGGATACCGATCGCTCACCCAAAGTTGGTTTAAAAATTCACCTCTTTTGGAAATCATCAAAAAAGCTCAGGAACTCAATATAAAATTGATTATCACAACAGATCATGGGACAGTGAATGTTAAAAATCCATCAAAAGTTATTGGAGACAAAGACACAAGTTTAAACTTGCGTTACAAAACTGGAAGAAGCTTGAGTTATGAGGAAAAAGAGGTCTTTGCTGTAAAAGATCCAAAACTTGTTGAATTGCCTTCAATGTCGATGAATAGTTCTTTTATTTTTGCTAAAGAATATTCTTTTTTTGCGTATCCAAATAACTACAATCATTATGTTAATTATTACAGAAATTCATATCAACATGGTGGGATTTCTTTGGAAGAAATATTAATACCTTTTGCAGTCCTCACACCCAGATAAAATGAAAACAACATTTGCCATAGAAGATATCGATCAAATTGCTGGTGAACTTATTAATAACTTCAATAAAAAAATCATTCTTTTCAATGGTGAAATGGGTGCTGGAAAAACAACACTTATTAGTGCTCTAGTTCGTGCACTTGGCGGCGAGGAGGAAGCCTCTAGCCCAACGTTTTCTATTGTTAATGAATATGAAGTAGAAAATGATTATGTCTATCATTTTGATTTCTATCGCATCAAAAACCACTACGAAGCACTTGATATTGGGGTTGAAGATTATTTTTGTTCAGGATATTGGAATTTTATTGAGTGGCCGGAAAAAATAAAAACATTATTGCCAACAGATGTTATCATCGTAAATTTAACGATTGAACCCGACAACCGTCGAACCATAGAATATTTTGAAAGTGAAATTTTTTAAAGGACTTTAAAAATAATTGTAATTTGCAGAAACATTACAAAATTATGCAACAACCAATCTCACCTTTTTCAAAAGCCCAATTATTACCAAAAGAAGAACGCTTGGAAGTTTCAAACCAGAACGAAAAACTTTGTATTGGCTTGCCAAAGGAAACTTCTTTTCAAGAAAAACGCATTTGTCTAACTCCCGATGCTGTTTCTGCTCTTACCAGTAATGGGCACCGAATACTCATTGAATCTGGTGCAGGAGAAAATGCAGCTTTTGATGACCGAGAATACAGCGAAGCGGGTGCAGAAATCACAAAAGATACAGCCAAAGTTTTTGCTTGTCCTATGATTTTGAAAGTAGAACCCCCTACTCTTAAAGAAATTGAACTTATTAAACCAAATGCAATTCTTTTTTCGGCACTTCAATTAAAAATGCAACAAAAAAGTTATTTTGAAGCACTTACAAACAAAAAAGTTACCGCACTGGGTTTTGAATTTATTAAAGACAGCGAAGGGGCTTTTCCTGCAGTACGACAGCTAAGTGAAATAGCAGGTACAGCTTCTATACAAATTGCAGCAGAAATCATGTCCATAACAAACCAGGGAAATGGTCTTTTGTTGGGTAACATTAGTGGTGTTCCACCAACAGAAGTTGTAGTGATTGGTGCAGGAATTGTAGGAGAATTTGCTACAAAATCAGCCCTTGGACTCGGTGCAAATGTAAAAGTGTTTGACAGTTCAATTTCGAAACTAAGAACATTACAGGCAAATGTAGGACAACGTATCTACACTTCTACGATGCAACCTAAAAATTTGATGAAAGCACTCATGCGTTGTGATGTTGCTATTGGTGCTACAAAAGGAAAAAACAGAGCGCCAATACTCGTCAATGAAGCTATGGTGGAATCTATGAAACAAGGTGCAGTAATTATCGATGTGAGTATTGATATGGGCGGTTGTTTTGAAACAAGTGAACTTACAACTCATGATAATCCAACTTTTGATAAGCATGGTGTCATTCATTATTGTGTTCCTAATATTCCAGCGCGATATTCAAGAACTTCATCTGTGTCGTTGAGCAATATTTTCACTTCTTACCTGTTACAAATAGCAGAAGCAGGTGGACTAGAAAATGCAATTCGTCAAGATCATGGTTTAAAAAACGGACTTTATGTGTATCATGGTGTAATCACCAACAAAAGTGTCTCCAATTGGTTTGATTTGGATTGCAGTGATTTAAATCTTTTAATATTTTAATTGTAACTATGAAATTTATTCATCGTTTAGGATTTTACCTAGGAGGGTTCTCAATTGGATTAATATTTTTGATGTTTTTCCTTAGTGGAAAAAAAACAAGTTGTGCTTATGGGCCAAATGCAAGGGTTTTAAAAAATATTTCAACAAAATCATTACTTATTAAACCAAAAATTCAATCACAATTAGAAGCGTTGAAAATTGATTCACTTACCCTCCATGGGGCCCTAAAAAAAGGTAATATTGATTTTAGTAAAAGTGAAACAAAACTAGACAGTTGCAACCGCTATACAATTACACACGATAGGCTTGAAATTTTTGTTGAAAATTGTAAAATTAACGCAACCATTCTTAGCGTTCATTTAAAAGAATAATTATAATTTTCTTCTTTTTTTCTCTTTACGAATGAGTGATAATTCTCTGTTGGTTTGTCCTGCTACAGAAGTGTTTTCTTCTGCTCTTCTTATCAGATATGGCATAACGTCTCTAACAGGGCCAAAAGGCAAATATTTGGCCACATTGTATCCATTGTTGGCTAAATTAAAACTAATATGATCACTCATTCCAAATAATTGTCCAAACCAAACGCGATTGTCGTTAGCTTCTAGTTCGCAATCACTCATAAGATCTAGTGCTAATTGTGTGCTTTGTTCATTATGAGTCCCAAAAAATATAGAGATAGTTTCAATATTACTTAACATATATTTTAGACAATCATTAAATTGCAAATCAGTTGCTGATTTACTTACACATATTGGAGAAGTATAATTTTTTCTTTGAGCGCGTTCTCTTTCCTTTTCCATATACGCACCACGTACAAGCTTAAAACCCAGTTTAAAACCTTCATTTTTGGCTTTTGAGTGTATGTGTTTCAAATAGTCCAATCGATCCCAACGATACGCTTGAAGCGTGTTGTAAACAATCACCTTGTTTTTATTGTATGTGCGCATCAATTCCAATAACAAATCATCCGCTGCAGTTTGCATCCAACTTTCTTCAGCATCAACCAATATGGCTATATTTTTTTCTTTGCCATAGCTGCAAATTTTATGAAATCGCTCTTGAATTCGCTCCCATTCTTTTTGTTCTTCAGATGTTAAGTCAATTGCGCTACTTATTTTTTTATAAATTTCAAATCGTCCTACTGCCGTAGGCTTAAACACTGCAAATGGCATTGCTTCTTTTTCATCTGCAAAATCTACAAGGGTGCACATTTGATTTAAAATGCGCTCAAACTGCTCTTCCTCTTGCTTACCTTCTACCGAGTAATCCAAAACACTATAGACACCACTATTGTACATTTGGTCTATTTTTGATATACAATCATCAGCATTTACACCGCCACAAAAATGATCAAAAACAGTAGCTCGTATGAGTCCCTCAACAGGTAAACGTGTCTTGAGTGCAAAATTAGTGGCCGCTGTGCCAATACGTACCAAAGGTTCATTTGAAATCATCTTAAAGAGAAAGTATGCGCGTTCGAGTTCGGCATCTGTTTTTAGATGAAAGGCAATTTTTGTATTGCTAAAATCTACCTTGGAGTTTGACATTCTTTATAAAATGATTGATTTGTTGAATCAAAATTATTAATTCTTTATAAATTTCATACTATATTTGACACTCAAAATGAAATCAATTCAAACAACATCCTACGAAATCCATTTTAAAGATCTGGCTTACAAGACTTTAGACGACTGTTTAAAAAAAGAAAAGTTTTCAAAAATATTTCTTTTAGTCGACGAAAATACTCACGAACATTGCTTGCCTCATTTTTTAAGTCAAATCCAATTCGATGGAGCCATTGAAATTATTGAAATTGAAAGTGGAGAAATACACAAAACCATCGAGACATGTTTGGGTGTTTGGCGTACATTATCGGAGCTTTCTGCCGACCGAAAATCATTACTAATTAACCTCGGTGGCGGTGTTGTAACAGATTTAGGGGGATTTGTAGCTTCAACATTTAAGCGAGGTATTAAGTTTATCAATGTTCCCACTTCTTTGTTAGCTATGGTCGATGCATCTGTTGGTGGAAAAACCGGTGTAGATTTAGATCTTTCAAAAAATCAAATCGGTACCATCACTTTTGCGGATATGGTACTTATTGATCCCCATTTTTTAGATACTCTACCTAACAACGAGTTGCGCTCTGGATTTGCAGAAATGCTAAAGCATGGTTTAATTCAGGATAAAAAATATTGGGAACAACTTAGACGATTAAAACAACTCACTTTGAGTGATTTAGATGAATTGATTCATCATTCTGTTGCCATAAAAAATAAGGTTGTTAGTAAAGACCCTAACGAAATGGGACTTCGAAAAATCTTAAATTTCGGCCATACCCTAGGGCATGCCATTGAATCTTATTGTCTTGATAATGACGACATAAAAACCCTTTTACATGGTGAAGCTATTGCAATAGGAATGATTCTTGAAGGTTACCTTTCTTCAAAAATCTGTGGACTTAAAAATACTGATTTAAAAGAAATTAAAGAAACTTTTAAAACAACTTATCCAAATGTTACTTTTGATGATAATAGCAAAAAACAAATCATTGATTTGATGCAATCCGATAAGAAAAATAGTCATGGACAAGTAAAATTTGTATTACTTGAATCTATTGGGCAATGTCAAATTGATGTAGAAGTCCAAAACGCTCTAATTTATGAAGCGTTTGACTTTTATTCTAAATAACCTACTGAAGCTCGTTGAAAATAGAATGCATCAAACGCTTTTTGTCATTGATGCTTTCTTCAAGAGAAATCATGGTTTCTGTTCTGTAGATACCATCTATATCATCGACCTTAAAAATAATTTCTTTAGCATGAGTAGTACTTTTTGCACGAATTTTACAGAAAATATTAAACTTCCCTGTTGTGATGTGTGCCACTGTTACATGAGGAATTTCTTTAATGCGCTCAAGTACAAATTTAGTTTGTGAAGTATTTTGAAGGAAAATTCCAACATAAGCAATAAAGGTATACCCTAATTTTTGGTAATCCAAAGTCAAAGACGAACCTTTGATGATTTTTGCATCTTCCATTTTCTTAACTCTAACATGTACTGTTCCGGCAGAGATCAATAGTTTTTTTGCAATATCTGTAAATGGAATACGTGTATTGTCGATGAGCATGTTAAGAATTTGGTGATCGATTTCGTCTAATTTGAACTTAGCCATAATTTTTTGTGAAGTATTTTGATTAAAAGTTCAAATTTAATAAATTATAATCAACAAAATAGTAATTAAGCTAAATTATTATTAAGAAAAAGTGAAAATTCAGTATTTCCGATAATAATAGTGCAAAGTTCAGCACTAATCTCTATTCCAGAACCACTAACTTCTTTTACTATTTTCTTGTCAGCATTGATGATTTTATGACCAAAATAAGTTGATAAATCTCCAATAGATCTAATTTTGGGTACAAATAAAATCTCACCATTTTTTAAAATCTCCTCATAACTAATCCCTATATCATTAACACATTCTTTGTTGTCTTTTGTAATTAGCGCATTTTTAATAAGGATATCGAAATACAAAGTGTTGTTTTCAGGTATTTGAAGGTAATTCTTATGGCCATTTTCATTTACTAAATTTGTGCTTATACACAATAAGGCTTGCAATAGAGCAAATGCTATAAATTTTCTAGATTTTTCTCTGTTATAGTCATTTTGATAATGACCTGCTTCAAATAAAATTGTGGAAGTACCTTGATTTTGAAAATAGTCCCCAACACAATTGATATTGAAAGCATCATCAAAACGCCCTACTTGTCCTGGAATGTATTTTTGTAACAATGTATTCATTTGATGAATAACAGACATGGCGCGCAAGCGGTTAGGCGTTAAAGTCAATGCCTGGTCTTGAGCAGGAGATAAAAAACTCACAGTAGCAGGTTTGTCACTTTGACCAACATTAAAAAGCGTACGTTGGTCGTGCATATTAAAGCCGTAATCAGGCTTATAAGCATCAAAAACCTTGCGTAAAACCTTGCTCTCGGCTTGTGATAAATCTACGGCATCTCTATTGATATCAACTTGATTTGCATTTAGGCGGGTGTATGCCACAGCGCCATCGGGATTTAAAAGGGGTATGATAAATAATGAACATTCTTGTAAAACAGTATCAAATGGAGCTGTAGTTAAAACATTAAATACATCAAAAAGCGCTTTAGTACAGGTCGATTCGTTCCCATGCATTTGAGACCATATCAATATTTTTGTTTTTCCTGTACCAATTTTAATGCTATATATAGGTCGATTTTGCTCAGAGTGACCAATGATTTCAAATTTATACGCATTTGGCAATGCTTTTAATAATGGCAAAATAGTATCATTTTTGATATATCTACCCAACAAAGCTTTCGCTTTGTTCTGGTCATAATTTGATACAAAATCGTTTATCGATTCCATAGGAGATTTTTATAAGCTACAAAAGTAAACAATAAGTTTTTTACATCTGTAAATTATCATAAATTCCTATCTGTTTACAATTGTATACATTTTTTAGTTTTTAAAATATTACTTTTTAATTAAAATATATATAATTATTTAAAATACTGTAAATCAGTATATTGAATATATAAAACTAAAGTTTAAATTTAATTATTTGAATGATGATGTGTCATTGTTTTATATTGTTTTACATTTATAAATAATTATTTTATATACATTTGTAACCTATGGTAAATACAAATAAATTTGGCGAGCAACTGAACAAAATAATGGATTATTACAGTCTGTCTGCGTCTGCTTTTGCAGAATTAATTCAAGTACAAAGATCAAGTATTTCACACATTTTGAGTGGACGAAATAAGCCTAGTTTAGATTTTATATTAAAGCTAAATACATCTTTTCCAGACATCAGTTTGTATTGGCTACTAAACGGAACTGGTGAAATGATAAAAACCCCCTCCTCCTCCTCTACTTCAATACAAGACACAAAAACTCAAACAGAAGTTTTACAGTCAAAGCATGACAATTCCAAAACCCAAGCGAAAAACATCGAGCGTATTGTAATTTTTTATAACGATGGGACTTTTGAGGGATACCGCCCTAAAATATCTGAATAACCCTGTATTTTTGTATTTTTGTGCTATGAAATACTTTTATTTTTTAATTTTTATTTGCACAACGTCTTGTTATCAAATAGAGCGCAATTGTCAAGACTATAAAACAGGTACATTTGAGAGTACGATTAGTATAGACGGAACAAGTTACACTTCAGAATTTACGCGTACCGAAGCCTTACAGATTGAACGTTTTAATGCGAAAATAGATAGTGCGTCTGTACGTTGGATTAATGATTGTGAAATGATTTTTAAGACCATTAATCCAAAAAACCGAGCAGAACAAAAGGATGTTCACCTAAAAATCCTTACAACCACGAACAATACATATACATTTGAATATGGATACGTAGGTAGCCCGATCAAGCAAAAGGGCGAAGCCAAGCGTATCAATTAAAATAAGGTGATCTGACCCTCTGAATCTTCTGTAGCGTCTTCTTTATTTTCTGTTGGGGTTGGTGTTTCAGAAGAATCTACAATATTTGTTGCCGTGGAAATTCCGTCTGACACATCCTTAGATGTATTTGTAGCCACAACTTCTTCGTCTATAACCTCGAGCTCATCTGCATGAACTTCTTTTGGGGCTTCATATGGCAAAGGTTCAGATAAATCGATTTGATTTACTTTCAGTCTTGATAACTGATTCCCTTGTGCAGAAATCCCTTTAACGTCTATAAACTGCTCAATATCAATCATTTGATTTGGTCTGCGCTCTTTCCCTCTGTCCTTAGCAAATGTGATTTCAACTACAGGTCGCCAATCGGTACTAACGATTTCTAGCGTGCTGGATGCGTGAGAAGAAATAAAAACTTCTTCTTTGTTTTCGTTTTCAATAAGAAAACGTTTGACATAGTACTTTTCTTTTGCGCCATCAAAATAAATGGCAGAAATAGGCTTATTTGGCACCCATTTTTCCAATACAATCATATCATCACTAAAATGTGTGGTGATATCGGGAACAATAGTTTTTACAATCCCTGATTGTGTGATGACTAAAATACGATCTTCTCCTCTAAATTCTCCTACAAGTTCGCCACGCTCATCTAAATTTAAGCGTTGAACCGTTTCATCGAACCATATTTTTCTTGGTTTTAGAGTACTTACACCTTTTTCTTTTAATTCAATACGCTTAATAGCATATTTAGTCACTAAATTTCCTTTAGATGTTCGCCCCTTAATTAGAATATCTGCGAAGTTGATATCCCATTTTAACTTTTTGATACTCCCGACTTGACGAAGCAAAACAGTAACTACTTCTGCTTCACCATTTGGATTTGCAGAGAAATACCAAACCGTTGTTCCGGCTTTGTCTTTTGCTAAGTCATATTCTCTATCTCTTGTGATTGAAGTTACAGCAAACCGTTTAATATAAGAAGGGCCACCTTTTCCATTGCGATAAATCATGTTGTAAATGGTTCTGGTATCTTTTTTCTTGAAAACTGCAACATGAATAATATTTTTACCCACAAATGTTTTTGCACCTACTTTGGTTACCATCATTTTACCATTTTTGGTAAATACAATGATGTCATCAATATCGCTACAATCGCAAACATACTCGTCTCGCTTAAGGCCCGTTCCAACAAAACCTTCTTCTCTGTTAACATAGAGTTTTGTATTTCTAATCACTACTTTTTTAGCATCCACGTCATCAAAGACTTTTATTTCTGTTTTACGTTTTTTACCTTCACCATATTCAGTTTTTAAACGCTTGAAATATGCAATAGTATAGTCTATAATTGTTGCTAAATGAGCTTTAGTTTCTTCAATTTGAGCTTCTAATGCTTCGATTTTTTGTTGGGCTTTATCAATATCAAATTTTGAAATTCTTTTGATTCGAATTTCAGTCAATCGTGTAATATCATCGGTTGTTATTGCACGTTTAAGATGACTAATATGTGGTTTAAGCCCTCGGTCTATTGCAGAAATAACCCCATCCCAAGTTTCTTCTTCTTCAATATCACGATAAATTCGATTTTCAATAAAAATACGTTCCAATGATGCAAAATGCCACTGTTCTTCTAACTCTCTAAGTTTAATTTCGAGTTCTAGTTTTAATAATTCAACCGTGTGATCTGTTGAGCGTCTTAGCATTTCTGATACGCCTACAAACAAAGGTTTATTGTCTTCAATGACACAACCCAAAGGTGAAATTGAGGTTTCACAACTTGTAAAAGCAAAAAGCGCATCAATGGTTTTATCAGGAGAAATTCCAGAAGGCAAGTGTACTAAAATTTCAACATCTGCTGCTGTATTGTCCTCAATTTTTTTAATTTTTATTTTTCCTTTGTCATTGGCTTTTAGTATAGAGTCAATCAAAGATGAGGTAGTTGTTCCAAAAGGAACCTCTGTGATAACAAGCGTGTTTTTATTCAATTGTGATATACGCGCTCGACAACGCACTTTACCCCCTCTAAGACCATCATTATAATTGGTAAAATCTGCAATACCGCCAGTAGCGAAATCAGGAACTATGGAAAATCGTTTGCCTTGAAGGTGCTTAATTGAAGCCTCGATGAGTTCTATAAAATTATGTGGTAAAACTTTTGTTGACAATCCAACTGCAATCCCCTCTGCACCTTGTGCTAGTAGTAATGGGAATTTTACAGGAAGATTTACAGGTTCTTTTCTTCGTCCATCATATGAGGCTTGCCATTCTGTTGTTTTGGGATTAAAAACTACGTCCAATGCAAATTTAGACAAACGGGCTTCAATGTATCTAGACGCTGCAGCACGGTCTCCAGTAAGGACATTTCCCCAATTTCCTTGAGTATCTATCAATAAATCCTTCTGACCAATTTGAACCATAGCATCTGCAATACTTGCATCTCCATGAGGATGGTATTGCATGGTATGTCCAACAATGTTTGCTACTTTATTATAGCGCCCATCGTCCAAGTCTTTCATGGAGTGTAGAATACGGCGCTGAACAGGCTTAAAACCATCTTCAATGGCAGGTACCGCACGTTCCAAAATTACATAAGAGGCATAGTCCAGAAACCAATCTTTGTACATACCAGTCACTCTTGTGATGGTTTCTTGGCTATCTATAGATTCTGAATATAAATCGTCTTGCTCTTCAATCATAAACTACTTCTTTTCTGAATCAATAAGATCTAATTCTACTTTGAGGTTATTAATTATAAACTTTTGACGCTCTGGTGTGTTTTTTCCCATATAAAATGACAATAATTCTTCTGTTGTCATTTCAGAATCCAACATTACAGGATCTAAACGAATGTCATCTCCTATGAAATGTTTAAATTCATTTGGCGAAATCTCACCTAACCCTTTAAATCGAGTAATTTCAGGTTTGGGTTTTAATTTTTCAATCGCATTAATACGTTCTTCTTCCGTATAACAATAAATTGTTTCTTTTTTGTTTCGAACTCGAAATAATGGTGTTTGCAATATATACAAATGCCCTTCTTTGATGAGTTCTGGAAAGAATTGTAGAAAAAAGGTAATCAATAACAAGCGAATATGCATTCCATCAACGTCTGCATCTGTTGCAATTACAATATTGTTGTAGCGCAAATCTTCAATGGATTCTTCAATATTTAGTGCAGCTTGTAAAAGATTAAATTCCTCATTTTCGTATACAATTTTCTTTGTAAGTCCGTAGCAATTTAATGGCTTCCCTTTTAAACTAAATACGGCTTGAGTGTTTACATCACGTGATTTTGTAATACTTCCCGATGCAGAATCTCCTTCTGTAATAAAAAGTGTTGTTTCGAGGTTACGATTGTTCTTTGCATCACCAAAATGCACACGACAATCTCTTAATTTTTTATTGTGTAAACTTGCTTTTTTTGCGCGTTCTTTTGCGATTTTTCGGATACCAGAAAGTTCTTTTCTTTCGCGTTCCGCTTGCAATATTTTACGTTGAATCGCTTCGGCGGTATCTGGATTTTTATGTAAATAGTTGTCAAGATGTGTTTTAACAAAATCATTAATAAAAGTACGTACCGTTGGTAATCCGCCACCCATATCGGTAGACCCTAGTTTTGTTTTGGTTTGACTTTCAAAAACAGGCTCCATCACTTTAATTGCTATAGCAGAAATGATAGACTTTCGAATATCAGAAGCGTCATAACTTTTACCAAAAAAATCACGAATGGTTTTGACAAAGGCCTCTCTAAAAGCCGCCAAATGTGTCCCTCCTTGTGTGGTATTTTGACCATTTACAAAAGAGTGATATTCTTCGCTATATTGGGTTTTACTGTGTGTAAGGGCCAACTCAATATCATCAGCTTTAAGGTGAATTGTTGGATATAACCGATCTTCTGCTTTTGAATTGTCTTCTAGTAAATCTTTAAGTCCATGTTCACTAAAAAACTTCTCACCATTAAATGTAATCGTAAGCCCTGGATTTAAATAAACATAATTTTTAAGCATGCGAGCGACATACTCATTTCGAAATTTATAATTTTTAAAGATGCTTGAATCAGGAATAAAAGAAACTTTGGTTCCTTTTCTTCGTGTGGTATCGTCTAATAGCTCTTGGTTTGTAAGAACACCTGTTTCAAATTCTGCTGATGCAGATTTTCCATCTCTAGTGGATTCTACACGGAAATAGGTTGATAATGCATTAACGGCTTTTGTTCCAACACCATTGAGACCTACAGATTTTTTAAAGGCTCTAGAGTCATATTTTCCTCCGGTATTCATTTTTGAAACAACGTCCACCACTTTTCCTAGCGGAATACCACGACCATAATCACGAACAATAACTTTATTGCCTTGTATAGAAATATCAATAGATTTTCCGGCGCCCATGACATATTCGTCAATAGAATTGTCTAAAACTTCTTTAAGAAGAATATAGATACCATCATCAGCAGAAGAACCATCACCGAGCTTTCCTATGTACATTCCTGGGCGCATACGGATATGCTCCTTCCAGTCTAAGGATCTGATATTATCTTCTGTGTAATTTGTATTTTGGGCCATAGTATTATTCTGACGAGGTGCTAATATAGTACTTCATCTGAAAAAAAGAAACCTTTAAAACACAAATTAATTAACAAAAATTAATAGCCAGTGTTGAGAACATTTTTAGCTAAAAAAAAGACTTAAATGTTTTATACATTGAATAAGAAATGTACAACATCGCCATCTTTGACGGTGTAGTTTTTTCCTTCAACACGCATTTTTCCGGCGTCTTTGACTTTGGCTTCACTGCCATAGTTTACATAATCGTCATAAGCAATGACTTCGGCACGGATAAAACCTTTTTCAAAATCGGTATGAATCACGCCAGCGGCTTGAGGTGCTAGACTACCAATTTTTATAGTCCAAGCACGCACTTCTTTTGGACCAGCAGTAAAATAGGTTTGAAGATTAAGCAATTTGTAAGCCGAACGAATCAGTTTTGCAGAACCTGGTTCATCCAAGCCAATATCTTCCAAAAATAGCTGTCGCTCCTCAAAATCGTCCAATTCGTTGATATCAGCTTCTGTTCCAACAGCCAAAACCAAAACTTCAGCATTTTCGGTGGCTACAGCAGTTTTTACCTGTTCTACATAAGCATTGCCACTTACTGCAGAATTTTCGTCTACATTACAGACATACATTACAGGTTTGCCGGTAATAAACTGTAATGGTTTGACATAGGCCACAAAGTCATCTTCTGAAACCTCCAAACTTCGTACGGATTGGCCTGCTTCGAGATGGGCTTTTATGTGTTCCAAAACTTCCGCTTCTTTTTGGGCGTCTTTATTACCTGTTTTGGCAGTACGTTTAACTTTTTCAAGTTTCTTTTCTACAGTTTCTAAGTCTTTTAACTGTAATTCCATATCGATAGTGTCTTTATCCCTAAGAGGGTCAACACTTCCATCAACATGAATAATATTATCGTTATCAAAACAACGCAACACATGTAAAATCGCATCGGTTTCTCTAATGTTTCCCAAAAACTGATTGCCAAGCCCCTCACCTTTACTCGCCCCTTTCACCAATCCAGCAATATCTACAATTTCTACAGTAGCGGGGATCACTTTTTCTGGGTTTACTAGGGCTTCTAATTTAGAAAGTCTAGGGTCTGGAACATTGACCACACCAACGTTTGGCTCAATGGTACAAAACGGAAAATTGGCACTTTGTGCTTTGGCGTTTGATAAACAATTAAAAAGTGTTGATTTTCCCACATTAGGTAAGCCGACGATTCCTGCTTTCATAAAGTTATAGTTTGAGTGCAAAAGTACATAAATGAAGTATTAAAATCCATCAATTTTTTTGTGGAGTATAAAAAAATGGCTAAAAAATGTAACTTTTTCAGATTTTATGTGTCCAACAGTATAAGGAAGAGTTTGTAAAGCTCATTTTTTAAAAACCAATTGCTCCATCCAAACAAAAGAAATCAATCGATAGCGAAGCAATTTGTTGTAATAAACTAAAAATGAAAATTATTGATGAAGTAATAAAGCTAGATTTATCAGGATACGAGTCTATTCCTAAAATTGTTCATGTTTCATGGAAAACAAAGAATATAATTAAAAATCAATCTCCAGTTATTTTAAATGGTTTAGCTAATTTAAAAAAAATTAATCCAAATTATAAATTAGAAATCAGCGATGATAATGATGTTGACAAATACCTAAAGAAAAATTTAAATAAATGGGATTATATAAAGATAAAAAACAAAAAAATAGTTGAAAAAATTGACTTATGGAGGTTATTAAAAATTTATAACGAGGGAGGAATATATATTGATATTGACAGGTATTGTAACATCAGTTTTGACACTGTTATTAAAAGTGAAACTAAATGTATACTACCTACTCATGGCGATATAGACTTTTCTCAAGATTTGATGATAAGTTGCAGAAAAAATCCTATTTTCAAAAAAGCGATTGAATATAATTTAAAAGGTAGATTCTTAATTAATCCACGAGGAGTATTTCATTTAGGACCTCCAGTGTATATGCGTGCAGTAACAGAAATTGTTTTTGGTAGGCGAATTAAAAGAAAACCTGGAAGCTTAGTTATGGACCGCTTGAGAAATTCATTACAAAAATCAAGATCTTTTCAAACGTACAAAGAAATCTTACCAAATGATTCGCTCATATTCAAATATAATCCTAAAACTTTTCAAAAAGGAAATGGCTTAATGAAAAAAGATTTTTATGATTCAGAAAATATTAAACCATGGAGTTCTGGTTTTGATAAAAATACAATGATTTTGTTAATTATAATCATCATCATCACATTATTTTTAGTAGTGATTTTGAAACTTTACTGATTACGAAAATTGTGTGTTTACACCAAGATAAAAAAGAAAAAATAAAACTGCTTAATCCTCTGGATGCATAAAGCGTTGTTTACCCAAAAGCACCGCTTCGGTTTCAACGTTGTTTTCGTCTGGGACACAACAATCTACAGGACATACCGCTGCACATTGTGGCTCTTCATGGAAGCCCATACACTCGGTACATTTATCGGGGACAATAAAATAATATTCGTCACTAATAGGTATTTGTGCCTCATCGGCATCAACTTGCTTACCATTTGGTAAAACTATTTGCCCTTCTAAACTTGTACCATCGTTATAGCGCCAATCGTCTGCGCCTTCATAAATGGCAGTATTTGGACATTCGGGCTCACAAGCGCCACAATTAATACATTCATCAGTGATTATAATTGCCATAGTCGTTTTTTCGAATATTTATTAACTAAATTTGCAACAAAATTAACGCCAAAATTACGGTTAAACAAATTATGAATCATAAAAAAAATATAATAAGTGCTCTTGTAGAATTGGGTGTTTTTTTAAGCCAATTTTCCTCAAAGGATTACAAAAAATCAAAGGATGCACTCCACAACGATTTATTTTTTGATGGATTCAAACATCAGCTTAAATTGGCTCAAGAACATAATGGGTGGTTTACAACAGAAAATTTATGCTTTGCACTAAACCAATGGAGTACTTTGCTTCAAAAAGAGCCCCTCGAAAAATGGCTTGCCCCTTATTCTATTCCTAGCAAAAACCCAAAGAACATCGCCATTATTATGGCTGGAAATATTCCTCTTGTTGGGTTTCATGATTTTTTATCCGCTTTGGTTTGTGGACATCAAATAACCATCAAACAATCCTCCAATGATAAACATCTATTGCCCTTTTTAGTTGCTTATCTCAACCATATTGAAACGTCTTTAAAAGGAACTATTAAATTTAGTGATCAACGCCTCGAAGATTTTGATGCCGTCATTGCTACAGGAAGCGACAATACAGCACGTTATTTTGAATATTATTTTAAAAATAAACCATCGATCATCAGAAAAAATAGAAATTCTGTTGCGGTACTAACAGGCCGTGAAACTCCAGAAGATTTAAAAGGATTAACTGAGGATATATTCCGATATTATGGCTTGGGATGTCGAAGTGTTTCTAAACTTTTTGTGCCAAATGATTATGATTTTGATGCCTTTTTTAATGCCGTTTACGAGTGGCATCCTATTATGAATAGTGCTAAATATGCCAATAATTACGATTACAATAAAGCAGTGTATTTAATGAGTGAATTTGATTTGTTGGAAAATGGTTTTTTGATGCTCAAAAAAGATAAGCACTATGCGTCTCCTATTGCCACTTTATTTTATGAATTCTATGATAACATTGAGAACTTAAAATCAAAAATTGAAAAAGATAGCGCGCAAATTCAATGTGTAGTTTCTCGAGATTTTATAGCAAATGAAGTTGATTTTGGAGCCACACAACTTCCAAAATTAAGCGATTATGCAGATCAAAAAGACACTGTTGATTTCTTGTTGAAAATATAACAGAATATTATCATATTTTTTCATCTGATATCAATAATTAATTCGCACCTTTGTAGCTTAATTTTTTTAAAAGCTAAAAAACTCACCAAAAAACTCACCAAATGAAAAGACATAATTTTAGCGCTGGACCCTGCGTTTTACCTCAAGAGGTTATGAAAAAATCTGCTCAAGCAGTATTGGATTATGACAATGGCCTTTCGCTTATTGAAATTTCTCACAGAAGTAAAGCTTTTGTAGACATTATGGAAAACGCACGTGCGCTAGTTCTCGAACTTCTTGGTTTGGAAGGAATGGGTTACAAAGTGTTGTTTTTACAAGGCGGTGCAAGCACCCAATTTTTGGCAGTTGCGCTTAATCTCTTGGAAAAACGTGCAGCATATCTAAACACTGGAACTTGGAGTGATAAAGCGATTAAAGAAGCCCGTATTTTTGATGACATAACAGAAGTAGCTTCATCAAAAGATGCAAATTACAACTATATCCCAAAAGGATATGATATTCCATCAGACCACGATTATTTCCATTGCACGTCCAACAATACAATTTTTGGAACTCAAATTAAAGATTTTCCAGACTGCGATATCCCATTGGTTTGTGATATGAGTAGTGATATTTTCTCGCGAACTTTAGACTTTTCAAAATTTGGTTTAATTTATGCCGGAGCACAAAAAAACATGGGTCCTGCTGGAACAACATTGGTTGTTGTTAGAGAAGATATTTTAGGAAAAGTATCACGCAAGATTCCATCGATGATGGATTATAAGGTACACATTAGCAAAGGCAGTATGTTTAATACCCCTCCTGTATTTCCTGTGTATGCCTCTATGCTTAACTTGGAATGGTTAAAGAATTTAGGAGGAATAGCAGCCATCGAAAAAGAAAATGAAAAGAAAGCACAACTTATATATTCAGAGATAGATCTAAACCCATTATTTAATGGTTTTGCTGCCAAAGCAGACCGTTCTACAATGAACGCCACATTTACACTAGCCAATGAAAATTTAAAGGATACTTTTGATGCCATGTGGCAAGACGCAGGTATCAATGGATTGAATGGCCATAGAAGTGTCGGTGGCTATAGAGCCTCTATGTACAATGCACTAACACTAGAAAGTGTTCAGGTATTGGTTGAAATTATGAGTGAATTAGAACGTAAAGCATAAAGAATATGAAGATATTAGCAAATGACGGAATTTCTGCAAATGGTGTAGAAGAATTAGAAGCCGCTGGGTTTGAAGTAAGTACAACAACTGTTGCCCAAGAACAACTTGAAAATTATATCAATAGCGAAAACATTATTGTCCTGTTGGTACGTAGTGCTACCAAAGTTCGTAAAGACTTGATTGACGCTTGTCCAAGTCTAAAAATTATTGGACGTGGCGGTGTTGGAATGGATAACATTGATGTCGACTATGCTCGAGAAAAAGGTCTACATGTCATCAATACACCTGCAGCTTCTTCAGAATCCGTAGCAGAATTGGTTTTTGCACACTTGTTTTCTGGTGTGCGCTTTTTGTATGATTCTAACCGAAATATGCCACTAGATGGAGATTCAAAATTTAAAGCACTAAAAAAGGCCTATGCCAAAGGAACAGAGCTTCGCGGTAAAACCTTAGGTGTTATTGGTTTTGGGCGAATAGGTCAAGCCACTGCCAAAATTGGTTTAGGACTTGGAATGAAGGTCGTTGCTTTTGACCCATTTATGGAAAAAGCAACTGTAACTGTTCCATTCTTTGACGGGCAGTCTGTAACATTTGATATTACTATTGACAGCAAAGAAGATGTATTAAAACAAGCTGACTTTTTGACCCTTCATGTTCCAGCACAAAAAGAATTTGTTATAGGAAAAGCTGAACTTGAGCTTATGAAAGATGGCGCAGGATTGATTAATGCTGCTCGTGGTGGTGTTGTAGACGAAGTGGCTATGGTAGAAGCGTTAAAATCTGGCAAACTTGCTTTTGCGGGAGTAGACACTTTTGAAAATGAACCAACACCTGCTATTCAAGTGCTTATGAATCAAAAAGTATCACTTACACCACATATTGGTGCAGCCACAACACAAGCACAAGAACGTATTGGCTCTGAATTAGCAACACAGATTATTTCTATTCTAAAATAAACTTTGAAAGAAGTATAAATCAATAATTGAAATATATTTCAACTTCTTAAATTTCTAAAAATCCTAGCTTTTTTGCTAGGATTTTTTTTATATATTGCATTTGCCTAATTATAAACAAATCTATGTCAGGACTTATGAACTTGCTTGGTGGGGATTTAGGAAAATCACTTATCGAGGGCTTGTCTAGCCAAACAGGACAATCAAAATCAAATACAAGTAATTTATTAAACATGGCCATGCCTGTACTTATGCAAGCCATGCAACGCAATGCAGCAACACCAAAAGGTGCATCTGGTCTTTTGGGAGCATTAACTGGAAAGCATGATGGTACTATTTTGGACAATTTGGGAAATATTTTTTCAGGATCAAATTCAAGTGCTATTGAGCAAGATGGAGGTAAAATTCTAGGACACGTTTTTGGAAATCGAAAACAAAATATACAAAATGCGCTCAGTAAGCAATCAGGAATCGACGTGTCATCAGTAGGAAAAATACTTAAAATGGCCGCTCCAGTTGTTATGGGACTTTTAGGTAGACAACAACGCCAGTCATCTGTAAATGATGCGAATGGTCTAACGAATATGCTTGGAGGTCTTATTGGTGGAAACTTTCATGACGAAAAACAAAGCTTTTTTGAATCTATTTTAGATGCTGATAATGATGGTTCTATCATTGACGATGTGGCAGAAACTGTTCTTGGAAAAAGTAACAGCGGTATTGGAGGAATACTCGGAAAGCTGTTTAACAAAAAATAAACACAAAAAGCTTCATAAATTATTATATTTGCGGTCATGAAAAACCGCATTAAAACTTTTAAATTAAATTGGGAAATTAGTAAAAATTGGCAACTTCTCTACCCTTTTTTAGGAATGATAATTTCCTTTTTTTTGGGGTATAGGTTTGCCATTAAAATTTTTAAAGATAATTTTTGGTTGCAATTCCTAATGACTGTTTTGTTGGGGTTTTCAATTATTCAATTGTGTGTGTTTTTTATAAAAAAATTACAGCATAAATGGGT
>CBFHNG010000001.1:0-89582 GCA_965657165.1 Flavobacteriaceae bacterium | reverse complement strand
CTTTCATGATATAAAGGATGAAATAAAGGAAAACAATTAAATATATCATTCTTTGGTTCAATCGATGTTAACAAAAAACCGCTACACTATAACAGTATAACGGTTTTATCATTTTAAGTTGCTCCTCCTCTTGGGCTCGAACCAAGGACCCTCTGATTAACAGTCAGATGCTCTAACTACATAACCACTTGATTTTTAAACACTTAAAGACGCACAAACTAAATGTCTGTCAAAAGTGTGTCAAAAATGAGTGTCAAATATCCTAAAGTTAAGTCTGATAACAAGCAACGTTTCTATGTAGTGTTTTATAATAATGGTAAACGCTATAGGTTGTTTAATGGTTCAAAAATTAATTCTAATCTCTATCCTAATTCGTACCCTGTAGCTAAACGCTATGAGATAGCGCAACTATTAGCTGCAGAGGTGTTTAAGTATATCTCAAGTGGTTTAAGTATTCAAGACCCTGTAAGAGTTATATGTAAGTCTGATAAGCAGTATTTAAAGTTAGCATTAGACAACAAACTAAAAGGAGAATATTCACACAAATACAAGTCTATGTTGAGGTTTATTTATGATGGTTTTGTGTCTTGCTTAACAGATAAAAATATCACTTCTAACGATGTTAAATCTTATCTTAATCACTATGCTTTAGGGGTGTCGTATAACACCATTAAACGCCACTTAAATGTGCTTATAAACGAAGCAAGAAACATAGGTATGGATAGTAATCCTATGGAAAGCATAAAAGCAAAGAAAACAAAGGCAAAACTACACAAACCTTACAAGGATATAAACCTCATCCTTAATGAGATTAAGTTGTTTAGTGATAACTTGTATCTGTGTTGTTTAATGACCTATGGATGTTTGTTAAGACCCCACAGAGAAATAAGAGAACTTAAGTGGTCTGACTTTAGTGATGATTTAGGTTATATTCATTTATCGGGTCATAGAAACAAATCGGGTAAAAACAGAATAGTTCCTGTACCTATTTACATAAGAGAATTGCTTGTTAAAGGACAACCTCAACATAATATATTTACAGGTACTACAAGACCTTTAAATGATGACTATTTTAAGACACTTTGGGGGCGTTTTAAGAGGGTTTCTAAATTGCTTGAACAAGACCAAACACTATACTCTTTTAGACATACAGGAGCTATAGAAATATTCAAGCGTACAGGCTCTATAACCAAGCTACAGAAAGCTATGGGACATTCGTCTATAAATGTATCTCTGACTTACTTAAGAGGATTAGAAATAGCTGAACTAAAAGAAGAGGATATGCCTATAGTTTAGGTTATGACGTGAGTAAGTCGTTTATAAGTTTTTTTCAAATAACCTCTATGAATAACTATCTTGCAATGTTCATTTATAGTTAAACACCAAAATGCAAAATACCTTTTTGTTGTTTATATATTAATATAGAACAGTTTAATTCCATATTGGTCGGTATAGCATCAGAACTGCCGAGTACTTTAAGCACCTAATAAAGATGGACGCTCTTTGGATTAAACATAATCAAAATCAGTGTAAGAACTGCAACTGTTAATCCTTTTTATGTTTCGCCGTACGCCAACAGTTATACAGCTTACCCTGTACATTAGCTAACAAGATATTAGCAATATCAACTAAACATAAAGGAAGAGGGGGCGTATCAAGTCTTTTTGTATTTATTAATAAGTTTTAAAGAATATTATTTAGATACTTTTTAGTTGTTTAAGTACGGCGGTTTTAGACCGCCTTATATATTTGAAAACACAAAATAGTTTATAAATAGTTATATATTATTGAGTAATAATTATTTATAAGAGTTTGATTATTTTTAGCTTTCTTTTATTGTTGTTTATCAGTATTTTTATTACGCTTTCTAATCTTCTCTAAATCTCGTTCATTAATATCTAGAATAACCCCTGTTTTTGTATCAACTCTATAAAGTTGAGTTTTACCACCTTTGGCAGTAACTGCGATTTGATAGCGACCAACTTCATTCTCTTCAGAGTTTGTTGTTGCTGAAATAAATAATGACATAGCGCCTACTATTGCAAGTGAATATAGAATAATGTCTTTTAGTTTAGTTTTCATAATGTAAAAGTTTAAAAATTAAAGTATAAATATAACACAAAATAACACAGATTAATGGGATTTAATTCAACTACAGGAAGTGAAGCAGGTAAGATTAGTAAGAGAGGTAAATCATTAAATATAGACCTTAGAAACGACCTTAAAACACTAATAACACATATCTTAAAAGACCTTGATTACAATACATTAAACAACACACAAAAACTAAAGCTATTAGATATAGCCTTAAAACACTCATTACCTAAACAATCAATAGAACAACATATAGTTGAAGACATACCACAGGATATACAAATTACTATTATAGACAGTAATGGAAACGAAAAGGTAAACAAGAAAAGTTTAGACAACTTTAAGTTTAAAGATTTAGCAGGGTAAACAGACAATGGAAGCTATAAAGTAGAAGCTACTGACTTGCCTTTGCCTATTAGTAGAGTGGTTAGTCTTTAGTTAGGATTACAGTTTGTGAAGTTAGGTTGAGGTAGTGTCCATTGAGGAGTGTTACCACTAAAAGTCGAACAGAAAATAACGTTTTCTACGTCCCAATCACTTAAATCTTGATTAAATGATGATGCATAATTAAACATACCATACATATCAGTCACATTACTTACGTCC
This sequence comes from Flavobacteriaceae bacterium, assembly GCA_965657165.1. Lineage (GTDB taxonomy): Bacteria > Bacteroidota > Bacteroidia > Flavobacteriales > Flavobacteriaceae > UBA3537. Next base: position 86,882 of record CBFHNG010000001.1, on the reverse strand, counting down.
CAATTACTTATATCTTGATTAAAAGGAGTGCCTGCAAACATAAATCTCATATTAGTCACACTACTTACATCCCAACTTCCAATGTGTTGGTTAAAAGAAGAGGCTACAAACATTAAATTCATATCTGTTACACTACTTACATCCCAATTTCCAATGGGTTGATTGAAAAGTGCTTCTTCAAACATAGCTGTCATTGTGGTTACACTACTTACATCCCAACTTTCTATATCTTGATTAAAAGGAGTTTCCCGAAACATATAACTCATATCGGTCACACTACTTACATCCCAATTTCCAATGGGTTGATTAAATTCACTATCCCAAAACATATTTGTCATACTAACTACACTACTCACATCCCAAATTCCTATTGGCTGATTAAAAGAAGTCGCATCTAAAAACATCCCACCCATATCAGTCACACTACTTACATCCCAAGATGAAATATCTTGATTAAAAACAGATGCAGCTTTAAACATTTGAAACATTAAATTCACACTACTTACATCCCAAGAACCAATGTCTTGATTGAAAGGTGTTTCTCGAAACATTTCTACCATCAACACTACATTACTCACATCCCAAGAGCTAATGTCTTGATTAAAGGGTGTTTCATTAAACATCGCATTCATATTAGTCACACTACTTACATCCCAACTTCCTATGTCTTGATTAAAGTTGGTGTGTGAAAAAAGTCCTCCCATATTGCTAATCATAGAAGTACACACTTTAGTTAAATCTTCTTCATTTTCAATCATTAGGTCAAGCATATCTCTATCTACAACAGTATACTCAATCCCATTAACTGTGCCAACATCCCCAACATTAGCATCAGGGCAAGCCTTTATAGTAACTCCATTATCATCTAAATAAACAACATCACAAGGAATATCAGTAGTACTAAAACTAACCTCATCACCATAAAAGTCCCCTAAATTATTAGTCAAGAATGCCCTTACATAGTATGTAGTGTTTGGCGCTAAACCCTCAATAGTTGTAGAAATATTAGTCCCATTGACATTGACTTGTGTATCTTCTAATGTGGGCTGTATTTCTGTAGAATAAACAAACCCTTGTTCAGTGTTATTAGGCACATCACAATTCTCTGATACGATACTTATAACGCCATTTAAAGTAGCTGAGGTTTCTGTTATATCTGTAGCAGCTTCTGTAGTTAATGTAGGCTCGTAAATACAAGGATTACCCTCACTATCTGTACTACAGGCGAAGATAAATAAAGCGGTAAGTATTAAAAATCTTTTCATTAGTTTGTATATGTTATCTCAAAAGTTTTTTCAATTAGACTATTTGAAATGTTTTGGTTTTGATAATCAGAATAATCCCCTACCTCTAAAAAAATTACATAACCATCATCATCAAAAATATAATTGTAATATTCAGTATCATTTTGAGTTAATTCGCCATTAGAATTATACACATTTCTAACGTATGTAGCAGGAAGATTTGTGTTGTTTTTACCATAAAAATTTTGAATAGGCAAGTATGGAAACAAAGAAAATAAGAATGGATGAAATAATTTAGATTTATTTTCATATTGAGTGTATGTGATGTTTATATCTTCCGTTTCGCCACTCTCGCCATAATCATTTTCAACATCTATATTAATCAAATTCCCATTTTCATAGGTAAACTGCATTTCATAATATCTATTAATGCCCGATAGACTAACTATGTAATTATTCTCGTAAGTAAGATTATGAACATAAGTTACACCACTTTGTGTTACATTGTGCGTATCGACATTGCCATTTTCATTTAAATCAATTTGATTTACACCACCGTTAGAAGACGCAACCACATAACCCTCAAAATATTCATAGTTTTCTGTTTTCTCTTCACGGTAGTAAAAGTTATCGGGGCAACTAAACTCATAAAATTGAGAAGTAAAAGAGGTAATTAAATTGTCGTCATTATAAGTACAATTTGTAATATTAGTATCATTAAAGTAACCATAAGTTTCACAAGTTTGGATTGAATGAAGCGTTAAACTTTCAATTAATCTTTCACTTGATGTGTTATTATTATCATTCGTATCCGAATTATCCTCGCTACTACAAGCGAAAACGAGAATGGCGGTAAGTATTAAAAATCTTTTCATTAGTTTGTATATGTTAGTTTATAGGTTACAACATTCACTATTGGTTGCCCTCCATCGAAAGTACCTGTTTGAGTTTCTGTTATATAGATAGGATAGCCATCATCATCCAAAGTGTATTGATATTCAAACTGTTGATTGCCTCCAAATAATTTTGATGGTAGGTTTGCAGGTGATACTCCCAACGCCCCACTAACAACCCAAGGAATATATTCACTATCAAGCCCTAACTGTCCTTCCCATAAAAAGGGAAATGAAAAAAAATCAGTTTTGTTCTCGATAGTTGAATATTCTAACATTGTTTGCGAACCGTTTTCTTCGATTATAGATATATTGTCACCTTCCCAAGTTAGGTCAAACCTACCATATTTAATTAGTTTGTTATTGTCAAATTCTACAACGGCATCCTCGTACGACGAAAAAAGTCCATTTTCAATTGGAAATATATCTACACCACCTTGTAAATCCCAATTAGTAACAATGATTTGATTATCGAAATAATCATAAGTCCTTGTAACAATGTTACCTATATTTGGGTATGAATGCTCTTCAGATATTATAATTTTATCATTTTCATAAGTAAAATAACAACTACTTACTTCAATTATTATATTCCCCGTGTCCTCTATCATTTCAAAAGAAAGTAATTGCTTTAGCGGGGGATTATTATTATCATTCGTATCCGAACTATCATCACTACTACAAGCGAAGATGAATAAAGCAGAGAGTAAGAGTAGTTTTTTCATTTAGTTCTATTTATTGTCTAAACCCTGTAAAAGTTCCATCTTGTGTATGAGCTGTAGTTACTACACCGTTTGTTATTTGGCCATTTACAATTACGCCGTCAAATCCGTAAACCTCAACATTGGGCCATTCATTTCCTAAGCTAAGAACAGAAATAGAAAATATTAATTCATTACTTTCATCAAGTTCGATATAACTTCCGTTAACCTCAGATGAACCAAAAACACTTGATGTAATTGTACCTTCAAGAGGGTAAAAGTCATCAAATGAGCCTATGGTAGTCACTGTGAATGAACCGCTGTCACCATTAGGTGTATAAGGCCCTACAGGTATTTCAAAAGTTCCAACATATGTTCCTTCAATACTTGCGGTTGTTGAGGGCGAGCTATCATCACTACTACAAGCGAAAACGAGAATGGCGGTAAGTATTAAAATTCTTTTCATATTAGTTTGTATATGTTAGTTTCATTGTATAATCCCTTTCATAATTTTCATTATTATAATCGGAGGTTTCATTTATGTTAATATAAATGGGGTAGCCTTCATCGTCTAATATATAATCGTAATTAAAAACAACAGTTTCATTAATTAAATACTGCGTTTGAGATATTGGTAATTTACTGCTTTTTTCTCCATAAAGACCGTATGAATATAATGGTATATTTTCTCCAATAAAACTATAGCTGTAGAGTAATGGTCTTAATATGAAACTTGTTTTATTTGAAATATTTGAGTAAGTATAAACATATGAACTTGAATTTTGATTATTATCTACCCTTATTATATTTCCGTCTTGCCATTCAAAATCAAAAACACCAAGTTTATTTACATATCCATTATCGAAAATTATTTGGTAATCTCCTAAATTTTCCCAAGACGACATTCCTGTTATATGCCCATTGTCATCAAAATAAACTTCATTAACACCAACATTGTTCCCGTAATTTGAAACAACTATTTTATCAGAGAAATATTGATATTCAGTATTAAAAGGTTCATTATATTCCCATTCAGTCCAACCTTGCGATATGCAGGACGATAAATAATACTGACCTGTTGCAAGGGTTATATTATCATCATCATAACTATAGCTGTAATTATAACCCTCTTTACATAAGTCGTTATCTTCAATTATTTCAATTGATAATATTTTTTTTTCAGTTGTATTATTATCATTCGTATCCGAACTATCCTCACTACTACAAGCGAAGATTATAAAGGCGGTAAGTATTAAAATTCTTTTCACTTATTATTGTTTTGTAAATACTTCTGTGAAAGGTAAATCTTCAAATGTAACTCCACTAAATGTTAGGATATTATTATTTATAGTTGCAGTTCCACTAGCCATTTCACCATCGCCCCAATCTACAATCATAGAATATGTATTATTTGACAAGCCATTATACATAACATCAAGCATATCGTCTAATCCACAGGGTTCAATTTCAGGGTTTTCAGGCCAATCAGTATAATACAAGTAGTAAATACCTGTTCCATTATTATTTAATTCAATGTAGGTTTCTAAGTCACAGTAATTTAAATCCTCTTCAACCCCATCATAAGTAACAGAAGTTAAATTCCATCTTCCCTCAATTGATGTTGGATTTGTACCATTATCATCACCGCCATCACAAGCAAAAAGGGACAATGCAAAAGTTAATAATATTAATTTTTTCATAGTATTTTATTTTATCTAAAACTAAAAAAAATATTTCAAAGTAATAGTCCAAGTTTGATACATCTTAGCGCAGTAGCTTTGGAACAAAGCGTGTTGAGAAAACAACTAAAAGCAAATGTCTGTCAAATGTCTGTCAGTTTTTAGTACATTTGATGTGTTCTTTGAGATGTTTAAAAAGAAAGTCGTGAAGTGCTTTTAGGTGCTTTTCGAAACGTGGTTAGAGAAGGTGAGAGCCAATAAAAAAAGCCCTACATCTCTGTAAAGCTTTTGCTCCTCCTCTTGGGCTCGAACCAAGGACCCTCTGATTAACAGTCAGATGCTCTAACCAACTGAGCTAAGGAGGACTGTTTTTCGCTTGCGCGAGCGCAAATATATACCATTTTTTAGTTTACGCAAATAGAAAACTGAAAATAATTATCCAAATATCGCCTTAAATATATCATTCCCGTTGGCGAACAACACCAAGGCAATTAAGATAAAAAATCCAACCGTCTGTGCATACTCCATAAACTTATCGCCTGGCTTGCGCCCAGTAACCATTTCGTATAGCAAAAACATGACATGACCTCCATCGAGGGCAGGGATCGGTAACAAATTTAAAACCCCTAACATAATAGATAAAAAGGCTGTAATATTCCAAAAAGTCTCCCAACTCCATGTGTCTGGAAAAATGTCAAAAATAGCTTTAAACCCACCAACCCCTTTATAGGCACCTGTACTTGGCGAAAAAATGAGTTTCAACTGCATCCAATATGATGAAATTTGAGATACAAAGCGATCTAACCCAATGCCTACACTTTCTCCAAGACTATATTCTTTTTGAATGATATCAAAATAACCCGCATCCTCAAATGCTTTCTTTGACTGAGCAGGTACAATACCTAATGTGCCTTCGTTTGAAATACGAAGTTCACGGGCTATTAGAACTCCTTTGCGCTCCAACTCTACACTTACATTTTGATTTTTATAAGTTTCAAGTAAGGGCGCTGCCTCATCAAAAAATTCTGCTTTTTGTCCATTAATCGTTTTTAAAACATCGCCTTTTTGAAGGTCCACTCCAGCATTGATTGAATTGTCTTGAAATGATTTAAAAATAAAAGGCTCTCTTAAATCTACTAGCCCTTTTGATTTACTGGCGCTTAATTGCCCTAAAAAATCGACTGGAAAATCAATAGTTTGCCGAGAACCGTTGCGCTCAATAGTCATGGTTTGAGACTCCAAAATATATTTCCTAATATCAGAAAAATATTCAATTTTATGATCATTTATAGCTAAGATTTTATCGCCATTCTCTAGCCCAATATCTTGAAGAACGTCATTGGAAATTGCATATCCCCCACGTATGCTGTTGGCGTTTATGTCTACAGAACCATAAGCAAATGCCATCAAAATATAAATTACAGCAGCCAAAATAAAGTTGACTGTAACACCGCCCAACATTATGATTAATCGTTGCCAAGAGGGTTTTGATCGAAACTCCCAAGGTTGAGGTTCTTGTTGCATTTGATCGGTGTCCATACTTTCATCTATCATTCCAGAAATTTTGACATAACCGCCCAAAGGCAACCACCCAATGCCATATACCGTCTCGCCTATTTTCTTTTTGAATAATGAATATTTTACGTCAAAGAATAAGTAAAATTTTTCAACTCTAGTCTTAAATAATTTAGCAGGGATAAAATGCCCCAATTCGTGCAAAACAATAAGAAAAGATAGACTTAATAAAAACTGAGAGATTTTGATTACAAATTCCATGGTTTATGATATAATTAGGGCAACAAATGTAGCGGTTTTCGTGTTAGTAACAAAACCTTGTCAATATCAGATTTTTGATAGGCTATTATTACATTTTACAGATTCTGTTGTACCTTTGTATTTGACTGAAAAAGTATGACTGCATTTCTAAAAAAATATAAACTTTTTATTACGACAATGGTAGTGCTATCGGTAATTATTATCACTGCATTTTACAATATATTGAAACCTAATAAAGTCCTTCCAATATACCAGCCTGCACAGGTCAATTATGAGCTTGTAGACAGTACAATTCAACATAAAAAAAAGTATCATACCATTGCCGATTTTAAATTGATTAATCAAAATGGAGATACGATTACTCAAGAGTTTTACAAGGATAAAATTTATGTAGCCGATTTCTTTTTTACAACCTGTCAAACCATTTGTCCTATTATGACAGATCATATGTATGAAATTCAAAAACAAACCATTTCTGATCCAGAAATTTTATTATTATCCCATACGGTCACTCCAGAAATAGATAGCGTTGAACAACTTAAGCGTTATGCCAAAAAGAAATTAGTAAATGCAAGCAAATGGAATTTGGTCACTGGCGACAAAAAGCAAATTTATAATCTTGCAAGAACGTCCTATTTGGCTGTAAAAACCAATGGTGATGGCGGCCCTTATGATATGATTCACACCGAAAATTTTATGCTAATTGACAAAAAGAAACAAATTCGTGGATTTTATGACGGCACCGACCCTAAAGCCATCAAAAAACTTTTAGATGATATAAAAGTGTTAAAAGCAAGCTACAATAACTAATCTTTTTTTACTTTTGCTTCTTTAAAACGAATCTAAATAAGCATGAGCATAACCATTGCTGATTTAAAAAAAGGTGAACAAGGAATTATTATTGATAGTTCTTCAAAAGACATCCCTCTTAAACTTTTAGAGATGGGTTGCTTGCCTGGCAATAAGGTGAAACTTCTTCAGTTGGCGCCATTTTCGGACCCTATGTACCTCAATGTAAATGATAGCTATTTGGCCATTCGCAAAGAAACTGCAGCACTAATAATTATAGAGAAAACCAATGAGTAAACAATTAAATGTTGCACTTATTGGAAATCCAAATACAGGAAAAACCTCTGTATTTAATGCCCTTACTGGACTGAATCAAAAAGTAGGGAATTACCCTGGAATTACTGTTGACAAAAAACAGGGGGTTTGCAGATTATCAAGAAGTGTTAAAGCACATATTTTGGATCTGCCAGGAACCTATAGCTTAAATGCTTCTTCATTGGATGAAAATGTAGTCATTGAATTATTACTCAATAAAAATGACAAAGATTACCCCGACGTCGCAGTAATTGTAAGTGATGTAGAAAATTTAAAACGAAACCTCCTTCTTTTTACACAAGTAAAAGATTTGAAAATACCAACCATTCTCGTCATCAATATGAGTGACGTTATGGAGCGAAAAGGTATTTCTTTAGATATTGAAATTTTAGAAAAACGATTGCACACCAAAATTGCTTTGGTAAGTACTCGAAAAAATAGTGGAATTCAGGAGCTTAAATCTCTTATTGAAAATTATAAAATCCTACCCACTCAACAATGTTTGGATGCTTCCACTATTGAGCCAGTTTATTTTGAGCGCTTACAAAAAGCATTTCCAAATCAAGACTTGTATAAGCTTTGGGTGGTCATTACTCAAGATGTAAATTTTGGAAAAATCACTCGACAGGAGCTCGATGTTTCAAAATTTAAAACTAAATCTTCTTCAGAGCTTAAAAGACTCCAACAAAAAGAAGCCATTAAGCGGTATCAATTCATAAATAATGTTCTCAAAGAAGGGCAAAATATTGACCGCTCAAAAGCACGTGATTTAAGAAGTAAATTCGACAGAGTATTGACACACAAAATTTGGGGGTATGTTATTTTCTTTATCATATTACTTACCATTTTTCAAGCCATTTATGATTGGGCAACCTTCCCAATGGATTTGATAGATACCACCTTTGCAGGACTTGCAGAATGGGTTAAAAACACTTTCCCAAATGGAGGAAAAGTCACCGATTTGTTTGCAGAAGGAATTGTATCGGGAATTGGTGGTATTGTGATTTTTATCCCACAAATTGCTTTTTTATTTCTGTTCATTTCTATTTTAGAAGAAAGTGGATATATGAGTCGTGTGGTCTTTTTGATGGATCGCATTATGCGTCGATTTGGATTGAGTGGAAAGAGCTTAGTCCCACTAATTTCTGGAACAGCTTGTGCTATTCCAGCTGTCATGGCCACCAGAAATATTGAAAATTGGAAAGAACGCCTCATTACCATTTTAGTAACACCTTTTACAACCTGTTCTGCACGACTTCCGGTATACCTCATCATTATCGCTTTGGTTATCCCTGAAGGCTATATTTTTGGGCTAAGCTATCAGGCACTAACCCTTATGTTGTTGTATCTTATTGGGTTTGGAATGGCTGTATTTTCAGCATATATTTTGGACAGGGTTATGAAAATAAATCGCAAAACCTTCTTTGTGGTTGAAATGCCAAACTATAAACTTCCTCTGTTAAAAAATGTCTTCATTACAGTATTTGAAAAAACCAAAACTTTTGTTTTTGAGGCGGGTAAAATCATCTTGGCTATTTCCATAATATTATGGGTTTTAGCGTCTTATGGACCTGGACAACAATTCAAAAATGCTGAATCAATTGTTGCAAAAGAGTATGTTTACAGCTCAGAAATGGAATTGGAGGATAAAATTGCTGCATACCGTTTGGAACACTCTTATATCGGTATCATTGGAAAAACTATCGAACCTGTTATTAAGCCTCTCGGTTACGATTGGAAAATTGGAATTGGACTTGTTGCATCTTTTGCTGCAAGAGAAGTGTTTGTAGGGACTTTGGCCACCATTTACAGTGTGGGAAGTGCCTCGGAAAATGAAAGTATTGCTACCATAAAAACAAAAATGTCTAATGAAACCTACGCCGATGGCAGTAAGGTGTTTACATTTGCTTCTGGGATTTCACTACTTCTTTTTTATGCTTTTGCCATGCAGTGTATGAGTACCTTAGCAATTGTAAAAAGAGAAACAAAGAGTTGGAAATGGCCAATTCTACAACTCATTGGTATGAGTACAATTGCTTATATCTGTGCTCTTATTGCCTTTCAAATTTTAAAATAATATGGTGAATTCGATTGTCGAAACAATTATTATAAGTGTATTAGTTTTATGTGCTATTCTCTTTCTTTTTCGAAAAAAAATAAGCTCCAACAATCATGATAATAATTGTGGAGGCGGAAACTGTAAATGCTAGCCTAAGGCCACATCAAGCGTCATCATTACAATAAAACCTCCAATAAATCCTAGAGTAGCAACATCTGTATACTTATCACGTTGCGTTTCGGGGATTACTTCTTCTACGACTACAAAAATCATTGCACCGGCGGCGAAAGCCAAAGCGTAGGGTAAAATAGGAGTAAAGAATGTGACTGCCAATGCACCAACTACAGCTGCAATGGGCTCCACAATAGCTGATAATTGACCATACCAAAAACTTTTAAAGCGACTAACACCTTGACGTCTAAGCGGCATAGATACGGCTATCCCTTCGGGAAAATTTTGAATGCCAATCCCCAAAGCTAATGCTACTGCACCACCAATCGTAGCTTCAGGAATTCCTGCAGCCACTCCACCAAATAAAACCCCAACAGCCAATCCCTCTGGAATATTATGCATAGTAATAGCCAAAACCAAAAGCGTTGTTCTGTGCCATGGCGATTTCACACCCTCTTTTTCACTTTCTTTAAAATTGATATGCAAATGGGGAAGAACTTTATCCAAGCCAAACAAAAATAGAGCTCCAAGACCAAACCCTACAGCTGCTGGAATTACTTTTACAAATCCTTCTCCTGGACTCATTTCTATTCCTGGCGCAAGTAAACTCCAAAAACTCGCTGCGACCATAACACCCCCCGTAAATCCTAACATACCATCGAGTAATCCTCTGTTCATCTTTTTAAGAAAAAAAACAAGCGAGGCCCCCAATGCCGTTAAAATCCATGTAAAAAGAGAAGCATAAAATGCTGCTAAAACGGGGTCTATGGATTCAAAATATTGAATAATTTTATCTAACATATTAATTGATTTTAACAAATAAATTATGGGTTACTTCTTTTGAAATAACCATTTGTGTTTTATTAATTTTAATAGTCATTGATTCATCAAAAGCTTCTTTTGAAATGACTTTTATTTTTGTTCCTAAGGCAATGTTATGCTTATCCAAATATTGTAAAAAATTTGAGGTTGAGTCCTTAACACCTATACAAATACAACTATTATTGGGTTCAATTTTGGATAATAATAACTTTTGGGTAGAGGGCATATTTCCATCACAATCCGGAATAGGATCACCATGAGGGTCTTTTGTAGGATACTCTAAAAATACATCCAATTGTTGAGTCAGCTTTTCCGATTTGATATGCTCCAATTGTTCCGCGACTTCATGAACCTCATCCCAAGAAAAATTAAGTTTTTTAACCAAAAACACTTCCCACAATCGGTGTTTTCTTATTACAGATACAGCAGCCAGTCGTCCTTTTTCTGTCAAATGAACCCCTTTGTATTTTTGATAATTAACAAGACCTTTTTCTGAAAGTTTTTTTATCATATCCGTCGCCGACGATGCTTTAGTTTGCATTTTTTGAGCAATGGCATTGGTACTCACCGAAGTATTTTCTTGCTTCGCCAAATGATAAATTGCTTTTAAATAATTTTCTTCAGATAAAGTTACCATTTCTTTCAAAATTTATACAAATATAAATAAATTTTTAGTCTTGCCTAAAAATAAGCTACCTTTGCCAAAATTCTATTCATGTTTCGTATATTAATTATACTTATTTCCACCAGTTCAATACTTTATGGACAAGGCTATAGCATAAGCGGTACAGTAAGCTCTAAAAACGATCCTCTGCCATATGCCAATGTGATACTAAAAGGGATAAAAAAAGGCACCCTAACGGATGAGAAAGGAATTTTTAAGATTAATAATCTCCCCTCTGGAAAATATATTATTGAAGCTTCTTTTGCAGGATATAAAAGTGCAGTTCAAGAACTATATCTTTCAAATAAAAATATTGAAATCAATTTAAGCTTGAATGAGTTTTCTTCATTAGGCGAAGTCGTAATTACAGGGACTAGAACATTTAAAAGAAAAGTAGATTCTCCAGTTATTGTCAATATTTTAAACAGCACAGCTTTAGAAAACGTACAAGCTTGCAACTTGTCAGAAGGGTTAAAATTTCAACCAGGCCTAAGAGTTGAAACGGATTGCCAAACGTGTAATTACACACAGCTTCGAATGAATGGATTAGGAGGTGGATATTCTCAAATCTTAATTAATGGGCGGCCGATATTTAGCCCATTAACAGGGATGTATGGGTTGGAGCAAATCCCCGTTAATATGATAGAACGTATTGAAACTATTAGAGGAGGAGGTTCAACATTGTATGGATCGAGTGCCATAGGGGGAGTTGTCAATGTAATTACCAAAACACCAAAAGAAAATAGTTTTAATATAAATTCTACCTATCAAAACATTAAAGGGTCAGCAGATGATTATATCCTAAATGGAAATGGGTCGCTAATTTCAAAAAATAAAACCACTGGTGTTTCATTGTTTTTCAATCAACGAAATAGAGAATATTATGATGCCAATGACGATAATTTTTCTGAACTCCCAAAACTAAAAAACACGGCTTTTGGTGCTAATTTTTTCTTTTTACCCAATAAAAATCAAAAACTAGAATTAAATATTAGTAATGTACATGAATACAGATATGGTGGAGAAATGACAGATAAATCTGCACATTTAGCACAACAATCTGAAGAACGCACCCACCATGTTTTGATGGGTGAATTAGATTATCAAATCAATTTTAATGATGATGAAAGTTCATTGATTACATACGTTGCTGGGCAACGTACAAATAGGGATCACTATACTGGTATTTTCCCAGAAAATAGTAATGCCATCAATACCCACTTAAATAATCCACCTTATGGAACTTCAAAAACAATAACACTTCAGAGTGGAGTACAATTAAATCATAGATTTAGAAATTTTATAAAAGGAGATAATGTTATTACGTTTGGAAGTGAATATTTGATGGATGATGTTTTAGATGACATAATTGCTTACAACTACAAAATTGATCAAACAACCAAAAATTTTGCATCATTTTTACAAAGTGATTGGAAAATTACACCTACCCTAAATATACTATCAGGAATAAGAGCAGATCATCATAATTTAGTGGATAAAATGATTTTTAGCCCTAGAGTTTCTGTGTTGTACAAACTCAAATCAAATTTTCAATTTCGAACAACATGGAGTACCGGATTTAGAGCACCTCAGGCCTTTGACACCGATTTACATATTGCCTTTGCAGGTGGTGGAATTTCGCGAATTTCTTTATCAAAAAATCTTAAAGAAGAACGTTCCAATAGTTTTAGTGCATCAATAAATTACGACCGGCCAACAGAAAATTTCATTTATGGATTTACAATAGAAGGGTTTTATACGGCTTTAAAAAATGCTTTTTATCTTGAACCACTTGGTGAAGATAACTTTGGAGAACGCTTTGAAAAAAGAAATGGTGATACGGCTAGAGTAAAAGGGATTACGTTGGAAATTAGAGCAAATTATAAAAAGAAAATACAACTTGAAGCAGGATTTAATATACAAACAAGTAAGTATGACACCGCCGTTGAAGTCATAGAAGGCCTCCCTGCGACAAGGTCGTTTTTGAGAACACCAAACGAATATGGCTTTGCAACACTTAATTTTATGCCCAATAAAAAATTCAGCACAAGCATTAATTATGTATACACTGGCCCAATGAAGCTCGCTCATTTTGCCGGTGCACCAGAACAAGACTTTGATGCTTTTGTGACTTCTAAATCCTTTTCTGAATTTGGATTTAAATCTAGCTATACATTTAATCTAAATAAAACAAATACAGATTTTGAGCTCTTTGGAGGGATAAAAAACATTTTTGATGCCTATCAATCTGATTTCGATACGGGTAAAAATAGAGATAGTAATTATGTCTATGGCCCTGCGACACCAAGAACAATTTTCGTTGGTCTAAAAATCAGTTCCTTTTAAATTAAAAATTTAGTTCTTTTTGAAGCTGTTCATACGCCTCTTGAACTTTTCTAAACTTTTCCTCAGCGCCTTTTTGATGCTCAGGCCCCAAATGTTGTACCTTGTCTGGGTGGTACTTTTTGGCCATTTGTCTGTAGGCTTTTTTGATGTCTTGTGGAGTTGCGCCTTTTTTGAGTTCTAATATCTTATAGGCATTATTACTAGCATTATAAAACATCGCTTTTATGCTCTCATAATCTTTATTGTTTATTCGTAAATAATGGGCTATACGCTCTATAACAGAGACTTCACTCGCTGCAACATGACCATCGGACTTTGCGATTCCAAACAAAAAATGAAGCAATTGTAAACGCGAAGCATGATCCATCATTTGCTGAATTTGTAAACAAACTTGACGTAGCGAAATATTGGACTGTTTGTTTATTTCTTTAAATAATCTAAAGGCATTGTTGGCCCGATCCTTACCATACATTTGTACAAATTGATGGCGTACAAAATCCAACTCGCGTTGGTCTTGTTTGCCATCCGCTTTGATCACTAATGAAGACAAAATGAGTAAACTCACTTCAAAATCTCCAGATTGTGTTGGTGCTTTTGATGTAGTATCTCTCTTTGTTTTTGAAGACGAGCCATCTATTAAACTTCCCAAAGCTAATCCAATAATTGCCCCAATAGGACCACCAAAAGACCACCCTACAGAAGCTCCAATCCATTTTGCAAAACTCATAAAGTAAATTAAAAATTCAACATTCAAACCTACGTAAATAAGTTTATTTTTTTTAATTGAATTTAACATTTATATCTCGTTTGAAGCCATACAACTTGAAATGCATTTATGTATCTTTGTGCTTTAATTATTAAAAATAAATTTATGTATCCAGCTGAGTTAGTTAAACCCATGCGTGAACACCTTACGCAAGTAGGATTTGAAGAATTATATAGTGCTGAAGCCGTGGATACGGCTTTGGCAAAACCGGGCACAACACTTGTTGTGGTCAACTCTGTTTGTGGATGTGCTGCTGCCAATGCACGCCCAGGAGCTATACAAAGTTTGCAAAACGAAAAACGCCCATCGCAAACAGTAACTGTTTTTGCTGGCGTTGATAAAGAAGCGGTAGACAAAGCCCGTGAACATATGATTCCCTTTCCGCCAAGCTCACCTTGTATGGCATTGTTTAAAGATGGTGAATTGGTGCATATGCTCGAACGCCACCATATTGAAGGTCGACCTGCAGAGCTGATTGCAGAAAATCTCATCAATGCTTATAACGAGTATTGTTAAATTAAAAAAGCCCTTAAAGTTTCAGGGCTTTTTTTTTAATTTAATTTATTAACTGCTTAAATTTTTGTAATCCCAATATTTAGAGAATTTGATTTAAGTGAATTGTTTCCTCTATTTATTAAATATTTTATATTTATAACATCATTAGCATTAAGTCTGTACATTAACGTCCCAGTAGTCCCCCAATAATCCGCATTAGGTAATCCAACAACGCCTCTTGACAAATACCCTATTCTATTATTGTTTTGAAAAACAGCAAGTATGAACTTAGTAGTCCCCGAAGGCATATTTTTTACAGAAATTCCAGCAGAGATTAAATAATTCCCTGTCTTTAAAATTTTAATTTTTGTTGATAGATTTCCTGAAAGGCTGTAATAACCATTATTAATAGTTTGCTTTTCTGCATTTGTTATTGGTAAGTTATAGAATATTGTGCTGCTAGTTTTCAATAATTTTTCTGTATCCGTATTTAAAATTACTGTCTTACTTTCTTGATTTTCAATAGTGTGCCATAAATTACCATCCCAAAGATAGGTTACAAGATTTTGAGAATCTGTATTATCAATCCAAATATCCCCTTTAAAGGGCGCAGGACTGGTGGGAGCTGTGTTTGCCGTTGTAACCCTATTGTTTGCTATTTTAACTTTAGTACCTTTATGGTTAATAACTTCAACATCTTGAGCTGCTGTTGAAAATGATAAAAGTAAAGCAAAAATTAAAAGCGCTTTTTTTAGCATAACGAATTACTTGTTTTATGTAATTATTTTACAAAGTGAACTTCTATAACATCTCCTGCGAAAACCTGCCAGTCGTTTGGAACTGCTGTACTAGGAACAAGCGTTACTGTTGAAGCTGCAACAGTGTAGTCTACATTAGCGACTAATTTAGCTCCATTTCTATACACCCAAACTTGAGAAAATTTTGGTAATACTGGAGCGCCTGTTAATGCAAATGCTGTTTGCCCTGCCGTGGCATCAAATTTTTCATGGCCGCTTTGTAAAAGGTCTGTTGCTAACAATTTTTTGGTGGCACCAGTAGCTTCGTCCCGTACCAAAAGTGTCCATCCGGTTCCAGTTCCGTGGTCAGATTGGTCAGTAGCATTGGTTGAGGCAGAAAGTTTTGTCAAATCAACTAATTCAATTCCATCCAATGCAAATGGTTTCCCATTAACATCAATGTAAGTTGAATCTGTCAATGTTCCTCCGAGTTGCCAAGTTGTTGTCGTAACATCCGCAGTTGTATTAGATAATAAAGTGATTCCATTTTTGGCTTGCAAATATTTTATAGTTCCTTTATTATCTATAACACGCACCGCCCCTGCTGTTGTGGTTGTGCCAGGGACAATATCAGCTTGTTTGGTAACATCTCCTGTAGTTTGTTGTGCATAAATAGTTGTTGTACAAAAAATTACAAATGCTATAAGCAGTGCATTGTAATGTGGTTTAAGTGATTGTTGTTTCATCATTATTTATTTTTAATTAATATTTATTTGTTAATTGAATTGAACGATTCTTATTTCATCATCTTTATAACATACCGCTGCTTGTTCGACCTCAATAGTTGTTAAACTTATTGCCGTAAAATCTATTCTAACACCATTCCTATATACGTTTACTTTTTTGGGATCTGTGATATTAAGGGGTGTTTGAAACTGTGTTTGTCCTGCTTGTGCAATATGAAGTAATACCTCTTCCTTAAAAAGAGATGATACTGAAGCTTTTTTTATCACTCCGGTTTGTGGGTCAACTACCATAATTTCTTCTGGTTGTGGATCATTTTGCAACCCAACTATAGACAATGTATTTGTACTAGTTGTTGTTATAGTTGTTGGCTCAATTAAAGGGCCTCCAAGTCGTATTCCGTTATCTTTTACATACAGCCCATTTGTAGCGTTCTTTGTTTGTTTCACCCAAGTTGTTCCATCAAAAGTGTACACGTCTCCAGTAGCTTCGTCTACATAAATATTCCCCGCAGATGGCGTATTTGGATTACTTGCTGTGGGAGCGCCATTCCCTGTAAAAATTTGTGGTTCATCATCAAGACGATTCCATTTTGCACCATCCCAATAATAATATCCAGGTGTAATATCTGAAACAGTAGAAGTATTGTAAACTAGTAAACTTTCTATATTACCATTTACAATCGTTTGTGTATCAGTAGAACTTGTCAATGGAACTTGCGGCAATAAAACCCCGCGGTCTGTTGCTACAACTTCCAATTGTGAAGAAGGATTAGGTTGTGGTGTTCCAATTCCAACTTGAGAGTATAATCCTGATGAAAATAAAACAATTGTGAAGTAGGTGTAAAATTTTAGGGGCATAAAAATATTTACTTAGCAAATCGCAAGTAACAACTAAAAATTGAATTTTAATAGTGCCATGTAACAAACGGCCATCTGACGTAATATTCGGCCATTTGACGTAATATTCGGGGAAAAATTATTAAATAAAATTCAACAAATCCTCTATTTTGGAGAGTAGTTGAACTTGAATTTTGGTCGATTTTAGACTAAACTTATTGTGCTTTGCAATAAAAATGGTCTCAAAACCAAGTTTTTCGGCCTCCATAATACGTTGTTCTACACGTTGTACAGGACGTATCTCACCAGATAAGCCGACCTCTCCAGCAAAACAAAAATTTTCTGTTATCGCATCATCATTATTTGAGGATAAAATTGCAGCAACAACAGCCAAATCTATAGCAGGATCATCTACAGTTATACCTCCAGTAATGTTTAGAAAAACATCTTTTGCGCCAAGTCGAAAGCCAGCTCGTTTTTCCAATACTGCCAACAACATATTAAGGCGTTTGGCATTAAATCCTGTTGCACTTCGCTGAGGCGTTCCATAAACTGCAGAACTGACCAAGGCCTGCACTTCTACCAACAAAGGCCGCATCCCCTCCAAAGTTACGGCAATAGCATTGCCAGAAAGTGTGCTATCTTTCTTAGAAATTAAAATCTCCGATGGGTTTTGTACTTCTCTAAGGCCACTCCCTTGCATTTCATATATTCCTAATTCGTGTGTAGATCCAAAGCGGTTTTTGTGGGCCCGTAATATTCTAAAGACATGATTTCTATCGCCTTCAAATTGTAAAACGGTATCCACCATATGCTCAAGAATCTTTGGCCCAGCAATACTGCCATCTTTTGTAATATGACCAATGAGAATAACTGGTGTGGCGGTTTCTTTAGCAAATTTCATCAATTCAGAAGTGCATTGTTTTATTTGAGAAACACTCCCAGACGAAGCTTCTATAAAATCGCTTTGTAGTGTTTGAATAGAATCTATGACTAAAATATCTGGTTCTAGACTCTCAATTTGCTTAAAAATATGTTGGGTTTTGGTTTCGGTTAAAATATAGCATTGCTCGCCATTAGGATGAATACGTTCTGCGCGGAGTTTAATTTGTTTTTGACTTTCTTCGCCAGAAACATATAAAGTCTTGTAAGGTAATTTTAATGATAGTTGAAGCATAAGTGTGCTTTTTCCAATGCCTGGCTCTCCTCCTAGTAGAATCAAAGACCCAGGAACAATTCCGCCGCCTAAAACTCTATTGAGTTCATTGTCTGTGGTGTTTAGTCTTGGGGTTTTACTCGTATCAATTTCAGAAATTTTTAGTGGTTTTGACACGCGTTCTTTAGATAAAGAAGTCGAAGATTTCCAGTCGTTTTTATTTGGTTTTTGTACAACTTCTTCAACAATTGTATTCCACGATTTACAGGACGTACATTGCCCCTGCCATTTCGCATATTGAGCGCCACAATTCTGACAAAAAAATGTTGTTTTTACCTTTGCCATTAATACCCAAATTCTGCTTGTATTCGATCGGCTCTCTCCAATAAATCGTCTTTAGTAATGCCATCAATTTCTTGATAAATATAGGCTTCACGATAGGCTTTCATGGCTTTTTTGGGATTTCCCGTCGCTTCATAGAAGCGTCCCATGTAGTAATTTTGTAAAAGGGATTCTGGATAATATTCCCGAGCCAATTTTCCTAAATCCTTAAAATATTCAAAGCGTTCATTTTTAATAATAGCAGTCGCTATGGCTCGAAAATCATTGAGAAGAATTTGCTTTTCAATTCCAAAAAACGTTTCAATCATCTCATATTTTTCGATTAAATAGTCTACTGGAGACGTTTCCATTGTAAGAATATGATTTTTATATTCTGAACGTGAAATTGGTTGGTATATCAAAAATGTATGGTGGAGGGCGTTTGGTATAGAAGTATTGACTAGCCCATAGTGATCTAGTCCATCAAAATTATCAAACTCATAAAATAAATTGTCAGATTCAATGGCTTCTAATTTGATGTTTAGCTCAGAGATTTCTTTGCGGTGTTCTCTAAAATCTTCACTTGCTGTTGACATATAATAAAAAATAGGAGATTTTAAATCTGTCAATCGTTCTGTAAGATTTGTACCCATATATGGCGACATGCTTGGACTTAAAGCAATATAGGCCTGGAACAATGGTGCTTTTCGAAAGCTAAAGAAATTAATAAAATTTGCAGATTCACCATGTCCAACTGCTACTTTAAAGTCTCCTATTCGATAATTTTCTTCTAAAAATGGCATTAGCTCTGCGCCTAAAAATTCATAAAATTTTGCCCCCTCTTGAGTGGGAAAAAAAGTAGCATCAGAAACAAATAAATCATCGGACCTTGTTTTATCTTGATTAACACCAACGACTAACGCTTCTGGCATATCATCCCAATAGGAAGTATAATCTACATTCCCCGCTACAATTTCAAAAAGAAAATCGCCATCTAAAACTAATATTAATGGGTAAAACTTTTCAACATTTTCCTCATAGTTTCTAGGCAATTGAATTTTTAGTTCTCGAGTCCCTAGCCGATCTGATTCGATGTATTCGTACTGAGTTTGTGCAAATAAAGGTGTTGTGCAAAACATTGCAAAAAGGATTAATCGTCTCATTAAATTGGCATTAATTTGAATTGCCAAGTTAATGAAATCAGTCAAAAAAAAGAAGTTAAACCAAAGTTTGTTTTACTTAATGCTTTGGATTGAATTTATTATAAAAAGGTAATAAAATTAGAGATATGCCCCCTAAAACAACAAGCATAACAGTTTGTGATGTCCACATGATCCAACCAAAAGCAAGACTAGGACCTTCGGCAACATCAAAAATTGAAAATGCGGCATAAATAGCGAGTGGATAGGCCCCTATACCTCCGTTTGTAAGTGCAATACTAAACCCTGCTGCAATAAATCCTATTAGAACTGCCGAAAATGGGAGGTTTGAAATGGCATCAAGAGAAAATGTGGTCACATAAAACATCATTACATACATTGCCCAAATAAAAAGTGTGTGTGCAATAAATGCCCATTTCTTTTTCATTTTAAAAATGCTTGAAGCCCCTTCAAGAAATCCAAGAAAAAAGGCTTTTAATTTGAGTATAAGTGGATGTTCACCTCTTTTGAATAGTACATAAAGTCCAAAAAGGATTGCAATAAATAGCATTAAAAATAACCATTGTTTTTTGAAGTTTATTTCTGCAAATAGAAAATTGTATATAAAGTCAAATTCTAGAAGAAAAGTTATGATAACAATCAAAAACATTACAAGAGCATCTGCAACACGTTCGGCGACAATAGTTCCAAAACCTTTTTCAAAAGGAACTCTTTCGTAATTTGTAAGAATTGTAGCTCGAGATATTTCACCTGCGCGAGGTATTGTGTAATTAATGAGATAGGCTGAAAATACGGCCATTAAACTATTGGGGAAACGTAAGGTATAGCCCATTGGTTCTATCATAAACTTCCAACGATAGGCACGTGATATATGACTTAAAATTCCTAGAAAAACACCTAAACCAATCCATAAATAATTGGCATTTTTGAAATATACTATAAGTGTTTCAATGGGTGTTTTTTGTAATGAAAACCATACCAAAATCCCTCCTAGAAAAAGTGGCAATACAATTTTTAGGATGGACTTAACTTGTGTATTCAATAGAATTATTTCAAAAGGTTTGTAGCTTCATCAGGGAAAACTAAAGATGGTTTGAATGTTTTGGCTTCTTCTTGACTCATTAGTGCATAAGTGATTAAAATCAAAACGTCCCCAATATTTACTTTGTGGGCAGCAGCTCCATTGAGTGTAATTTCACCAGATTTTCTTGGGCCTGGTATAACATAGGTTTCTAAGCGTTCGCCGTTGTTATTATTAACAACTTGGATTTTTTCACCCTGAACAATATTTGCGGCATCCATCAAATCTTCATCGATAGTGATACTTCCAATATAATTTAAATCGGCGCCTGTAACTTTAACGCGGTGAATTTTTGATTTAACAACGTGTATTTGCATGCTGCAAAGGTAATTAATTTAATACGATATTATCAATCAATCGAACCTCTCGAACATAGACTGCTATAAAGGCGCGATACTTCATTTTATCTTGTTTTTGGTCCAATGGTTCAAGTGTCAATTCATTTGATATTTCAAAATATTCTAATTTTAAGATAGGGTCGTTTTCAAATTGTTGATCAACCCATTCTTTAATTTTAGTGACATCTTCTGTGCCAAATTTTTCTTTAGTTGTTTTTAGAACGCTAAAAATTTTGGCCGCATGAATCTGTTCTTCTTCTGTTAAACGCACATTTCTTGAACTCATTGCCAAACCGTTTTTTTCTCTTGCAATTGGACAGCCTACTATTTTTACAGGAAATTTTGTAAGCTCTACCAATTTTCTAATAATAGCCAATTGCTGAAAATCTTTTTCTCCAAAATATGCATTATTTGGTTGAACAATTTCAAATAAGCGTTGGACAACCGTACCTACACCATCAAAATGACCTGGTCTAAACTTTCCTTCCATTTGGTGTTCTAGACCCTCAAAATTAAAAGATTGTTTTAAAATAGTTTCTCCATAAATATCATTTGGTTCAGGGGCGTAAACCAAAATATTGGACGATGATAGTGATTTGAGTTTTTCTATATCAGCTTCTAAAGTTCTTGGGTAATGATCCAAATCGGAAGCATTATTAAATTGAGTTGGGTTGACAAAAATACTAACCACAACACAGTCATTGTCTTTCAATGCAGTTTGAATTAATGACAAATGCCCTTGATGCAAAGCACCCATAGTAGGCACCAAACCAAGTTGAAAACTCTCTACTTTTTTTTGCGCCAATAAAGTATTTAGTGCATGTTTTGTTGCAAAAACTTTCATCATTTGAAAACTAACGGCCTGCAAACTTAAGCTATTAGCGTTAATCTGCATAAAATTTTGTACTTTTGCATGATTTTTGTTGACAACAATTAAGAAGAAGAATTTATGAAAGACAAAAGAATATTATATGTATCATCAGAAGTAATTCCCTATTTGCCAGAAACAGAGATTTCTTCTATGTCCTTTGAAGCCCCAAGAATGGTTAATAAACAAGGAGGGCAAATACGAATATTCATGCCACGCTATGGAAATATAAATGAACGCCGTCATCAACTTCATGAAGTCATTCGTTTGTCTGGAATTAATTTAGTTGTTAATGATTTGGATATGCCACTAATTATCAAAGTTGCATCTATTCCAAAAGAAAGAATTCAGGTGTATTTTATTGACAACGAAGAATATTTTAAAAGAAAAGCAACTTTTACGGATGAAGACGGAAAATTGTTTGAAGACAACGATGAACGCGCTATTTTCTTCGCGAAAGGTGTTATTGAAACGGTTAAAAAACT
Source organism: Flavobacteriaceae bacterium (assembly GCA_965657165.1). Taxonomy (GTDB): domain Bacteria; phylum Bacteroidota; class Bacteroidia; order Flavobacteriales; family Flavobacteriaceae; genus UBA3537. The sequence goes on along the minus strand of CBFHNG010000001.1, from coordinate 64,433 downwards.
TAATTGGGCACCAGATATTATACATGTTCATGGATGGATGGCATCATTATTGCCGCTGTATTTGAAAGAATATTACAAAGATGAGCCACTTTTTAGTGATAGTAAAATTGTAACTTCTATATACGATCAAAGCTTTGATGAAGAGTTAAATAATGAATTAATCAACAAGGTTAAGTTTGACGAAATTGAAGACAATCATCTTGAAAATTTAAATCCACCAAATTATGTCAACTTAATTAAAACTGCTATTGATTTTTCAGATGGAATTATTAAAGGCTCGAAAGATCTTCCAAAAGAGCTAGAAACATATGTAAATGATTTTGATAAACCAGTTTTGGAGTATCAGTACCCTGAAGAATTTGCAGAAGCATACACCGATTTCTACACAACTAAAATTTTAAGTTAGCCCCACTATTTTATGAAACAAATGAAGCATAATTTATCAAAATTATTTACCCTAGGGTTGGTTATAGTTCTATTCTTTGCTTGCGAAAAAGAGTTTTCTGAGATAGGATCTGGAATTGTTGGCGACCCCAATATCGAAATAAAATACCAAGCTTATCCTGCAAAAACATACAACAAACGTATTACGCCATTTCAATCTAATGGCCTCCCAAAAAACTTTTTAGGATATTACAATGACCCTGTATTTGGATCAACGTCTGTTCATTTTCTAGCACAACTTACACCAAAAAATTATAATGTAAGCTTTGGCGATAATCCTGTTTTAGACTCTGTTGTTTTAACAATTCCTTACGCTGTTAAGAAAAAAGATGATGTATATACTATTGATTCGCTTTATGGTGAGCATCCTATAAAGCTATCTGTTTTTAAAAATAATTTTCTATTACGTGATTTTGATCCCAATAGCGACTTAGACGAAAGTCAACGCTATTTTTCGGACGGTAGTCTTTCTAGTACTGAACAACTCAATGCTTCAGATTTAGAGGGTGAACTGCTATATACTACGTCTGATTTCTTTCCAAGTAACGAAGAAATTGTACTAACAGAAGAAAATGATGAGGGAGAAATGGAAACTTCAGCAACATTAGTCCCAAGCCTTCGTATACGATTAGATGAAATAGTTTCTTTGCCTAACAATTTTTGGGAAGAATTAATTCTTGAAAAGGAAGATAGCGATGAGCTATCAAACAGTAATAATTTTTACAATCACTTTCGAGGGTTATACTTCAAAGTTGAGGCTATAGATCCAAATAATGGCAACTTAATTCAGTTAGATTTTGCGTCTACCAATGCACATTTAAAATTACATTATAAATACGACAACACTGGGTCTGATGGTGGAGTAACTACCAGAAATAGCACCTACGATATGGGATTTAATGGCAACCGAATTAGTATTTATGAAAACAACTTTGATGCTAACATACTTCAATCTATTGCAAACGCCAATGAACAAGACGGCGATGAGCATATTTACCTTAAAGGCGGCGAAGGATCTATGGCTATTGTAGAACTTTTTTCAGAAGATGAAGCGGGGAACGATTTTGATGATTTTATCACAGACTTTAAAGAAAATGATGGTGAGGAGACCACAATAAAAAGATTAATCAATGAAGCTTATTTAGAATTTTACATTGATGAATCCATCACAGGTACAGATGCAGACCATCCAAATCGTATTTTTATATATGATTTGAATAATAATGTTCCTCTTGTAGATTATTATTTAGACAATACGGTTAACACGGCAACATCTGACTCAAAATACACACATCTTGTTCCTGTTAGTACAGAAACTGACGATCAAGGCACAGAGCATAAAAAATATAAAGTTCGTCTTACAGGCCACCTTAATAACATTATAACTAATGATTCTACAAATGTAAAGCTAGGGCTTTTGGTATCCTCCAATGTTGGTGCTGTTGATATGAAAAAACTTCAGCAATATGATCAAGATGTAAAGGGCATCCCTTCAGGGAATATTCTTTCTCCAAAGAGTGTTGTAGTGCATGGTAGTAACTCTAGTGATGAACATAAAAAAGTAAAACTTAAGGTGTATTACACCGAACCAACCAACTAAAACACATGTGTGGAATTGTAGGATATATTGGTCACAGAGATGCCCACTCTATTATCATAAAGGGTCTTCAGCGGCTAGAGTATAGAGGTTATGATAGCGCTGGGATAGCACTTTTTGATGGAAAAGACATCAACATAACAAAAACCAAAGGGAAAGTAAGTGACCTTCAAGATAAAATAAATTCTGACCACAACACTGTTGGGCATATTGGTATTGGACACACGCGTTGGGCAACACACGGTGTGCCAAATGATATTAACTCACACCCACATTATTCAAATTCAGGGGATCTCGTTATTATACACAATGGAATTATTGAAAATTATGCGTCCATAAAAAAAGAGCTTACAAATAGAGGGTACACATTTCAATCGGATACTGATACTGAAGTCTTAGTCAATCTTATTGAAGATGTTCAAAAGAATGGCAATTACAAACTTGGGAAAGCAGTTCAAATAGCTCTAAATCAGGTTGTTGGCGCCTATGCTATTGCTGTTTTTGATGTTAAAAAACCAAACGAAATTATAGCCGCACGACTAGGGAGTCCGCTAGCTGTTGGTGTAGGTGATGGAGAATTTTTTATTGCTAGTGACGCTTCACCATTTATTGAATATACAAACAATGCTATTTATTTGGAAGACGAAGAAATGGCTGTTATTCGTATACATAAAGACACTAAAATTCGAAAAATAAAGGATGACAAACTTGTTGATCCATATGTTCAGACCCTAAAACTAAATATTGAACAAATAGAAAAGGGAGGATATGAGCATTTTATGCTTAAAGAAATTTTTGAACAACCTAGTGCAATAAAAGACACCTACAGAGGGCGGTTGAATGTCAATAAAGGAATTGTCAAAATGGCTGGTGTTGAGGACAATTTAGAAAAATTCCTCAATGCTCAAAAAATAACGATTGTTGCCTGTGGAACTTCTTGGCATGCAGGATTGGTCGCAGAATATGTTTTTGAGGATTTGGTACGTATCCCCGTTGAAGTTGAATATGCTTCAGAATTTCGATACAGAAATCCTGTGATTTCCAACAAAGATATTGTTATTGCTATTTCTCAATCTGGAGAAACAGCAGACACTCTCGCGGCCATAAAATTAGCAAAAGAAAAAGGCGCATTTGTTTTTGGAATTTGTAATGTGGTAGGGTCCTCAATTTCAAGAGAAACTGATGCAGGAGCTTATACTCATGCTGGCCCAGAAATTGGAGTAGCATCTACCAAAGCATTCACCACTCAAATTACTCTGCTTTCGCTAATTGCCTTAAGACTTGCAAAAGCAAAAGGTTCAATGTCAAACTCTGATTTCAAACGCTATTTAATAGAACTCGAAACAATTCCAGAAAAAGTTGAAGAGGTTTTAAAATCTGATGCATTAAGTAAACAAATTGCATATATTTACAAAGATGTGTCAAACTTTTTATACTTGGGGAGAGGATTCAATTTTCCAGTGGCTTTAGAAGGTGCTCTAAAACTCAAAGAAATCTCATACATCCATGCAGAGGGTTATCCTGCCGCAGAAATGAAACATGGGCCAATTGCACTCATCGATGAAAATATGCCAATCGTAGTGATTGCCACAAAATATGGATATTACGAAAAAATTGTAAGTAACATTCAAGAAATTAAATCTAGAAAAGGAAAGATTATTGGGATTGTAACGAAAGGCGATAAAGAAGTAAAAGCCATAGCCGACCATGTTATCGAAATTCCTGAAACTTCGGAGCTGTTATCACCACTTCTAACAACTATACCATTGCAACTACTGTCTTATTACATTGCAGTTTTATTAAACAAAAATGTTGATCAACCCAGAAATTTAGCAAAATCTGTTACCGTGGAGTAGTCAAAAACTACGCCAAGGATCTCAATATCAAATTACTAAATCGGAAAAAATTGTATACAATAGTAATAATTAATGTTATTATTAGTGTTTATTTATGCTTAAATTGAGAAAATGTTAAATTTATTGTATATATTTATTAATTATTTAGTAAACAAAAAACACAGCAAACCAAAAATTATCACAAATGAAAACATTTTTAAAAATTTTTACATTACTGTTTAGTGTGCTATCTTTTGCTCAGACAACCGTAACAGGAACTGTCAATGACGAGAGTGGCTTGCCTCTGCCTGGAGCAAATGTTATTGTCGTAGGCACATCATCTGGAGCCATTTCAGATTTTGATGGAAAATTTACGCTTACAGTAAGTCAAAACCCACCTTTTACAGTTCAAGTAAGTAGTGTCGGTTTTGAAACTTCAACACAAGAAATTACAGAAAATAACCAAGACATTACCGTTGCCTTAAAAGAAGGAAGTGTGTTGGACGAGGTTGTTATTTCTGCATCAAGAACTCCAGAGCGAATTTTTGAATCTCCAGTTACCGTGGAGCGTTTTGGGATAAAAGAAATTAAAAATACAGCATCAGCTGACTTCTATGGAGGGCTTGAAAACTTAAAAGGTGTTGATGTAAACACGAACAGTTTAACGTTTCAATCCATTAACACAAGAGGTTTTGCCACATTTGCAAACACGCGTTTTATGCAATTAGTTGATGGTATGGATAACTCTACACCTGCACTAAACTTCCCCATTGGAAACTTAGTTGGGATGATTGAGCCGGATGTACAAAGTGTAGAATTACTTCCTGGTGCATCTTCTGCTCTATATGGTGCAAATGCCTTTAATGGTATTTTATTTATGCGTAGTAAAAATCCTTTTGATCACGAAGGTATTAGTATCAGCTTAAAGCGTGGTATGACTTCTCAAGAAGCTGCTGGTGACAATGCCTACACAGACCTTGGTATTAGAATGGCGCATAAGTTTAGTGAAAAATTTGCTGCTAAAGTTAACTTTGGTTACTTAAAAGGAACGGATTGGGCTGCGACTAGCGAAGTCGATAGTGATATGATTGGAGGCACTCGTGTCACAAACCCAGGTTACAATGGTATAAACGTCTACGGAGATGAAGTTTCTACAAATATTCGCTCCGCTTCTGGTCTTGGGGTAATTCCAGATGTTGTAGTTAGTCGAACAGGGTACAATGAAAGAGACCTAACCAACTATAATGCAGAAAGCATTAAAGCCGATTGGGGACTATACTACCGCCCATTTGAAAATGATTTTGAAATTTCGTACGTTGGAAAAGTAGGAACTGGGAATACCATTTACCAAGGCACCAACCGTTACAACATCAAAAACTTCTTTCAGCAACAGCATAAATTAGAAGTGCGCAACGACAACTTCTTCCTGCGTGGGTATGTTGTAGCTGATTCTGCAGGAGACTCTTATGACATGGTATTTACAGGAATAAACATCAACAGAGCATGGAAAAGTGACACCAAATGGTTTCAAGATTATATTGGAGCCTTTGCTGGTATAGCTCTTGCAGGAAACCCTCAAGGTTTAAGTCAACAAGAAATTCATAATTATTCTAGAGACGTTGCGGATGAAGTATTTGATCCTGCTGGAGAAGAAGACAATATTGAACGTTTTATGCCTGGAACTCCAGAATATGAAGCTGCATTTAATAGAAGTGTAAATGATCCCGATTTAAGTACTGGATCTAAATTCCAAGATGCTTCAAAATATTATCATGGAGATTTTAACTATAACTTTAGTCATCTTATAGATTTTGCTGACATTCAAGTGGGAGGGTCTGCTAGACAATACAGTTTAAATTCACAAGGGACCATTTATACAGACCCGATAGGAGATGGCACTATTGACTACTCAGAATATGGTGTGTATACACAAGTTCAAAAAGAATTAGACCTTTCTTCAAGTATGGAATTAAAATTAACAGGGTCTGTTCGTTATGACAAATCTGAATTTTTTGATAGTTTCTTTTCGCCACGTCTTTCTGCTGGTTTAACAGTTAATAAAGACCATAACATTAGAGCATCTGTTCAGACTGGTTTTAGAAACCCAACCACTCAAGATTTATTTATTGGGTTAGATGCTGGGCGTGCTATTTTGGTAGGTTCTGCACCATCAAACCTAGACCGTTGGACTAGAGATTATAATGTTTCTCCAACGGGTCAATTGCTTGGACAGGGCACATCAATCACACAAACCGGTGCTGCAGCGTATAATAACTCATATACCTTATCATCAGTAGAAGCCTTTGGGGCAACTGGCAATCCTAATGCGTTACAAATAGGAAACCCAAGTGTGGTAAAACCTGAGCAAGTAACGTCTATTGAAGTGGGGTACCGTGGTAAATTTGGAAAAACTATCATCGATTTTAGTGCCTACCACAACACCTATGAAGACTTTATTTCTCAAGAAGTTGTTTTGGCTCCTTTTTACGGAGATGTTTCTGATAACACTGTAGCTCTTAATGGACTAACTCTTTCTCAGTTAGCAATTGCTAGTGGTGATTATCAAGCTTATAGCACCTATACCAATTCCAAAACACCAGTTAAATCATATGGAGCATCTTTAGGGGTGTCAACTAAAGTTTTTGGAAATTATGACTTAGGTGGTAGTTATACTTACGCAAAGTTAGATTTTGACCGTGATACCTATCCAGATTTTACAACTAACTTCAACACACCAGAGCATAAGTTTAAAGCTTCTTTTGGAAATACAGAAGTATTTGAAAATGTCGGCTTCAACATAGCATACCGTTACAGCGACGACTATTACTGGGAAGCGACGTTTGGAAATGGTATCGTACCAGAATACCATGTTCTAGATGCTCAAGTGAGTTTAAAAGTACCTAGCTTTAAATCTACATTCAAAGCAGGAGCAACAAACCTATTAGGTGATGAGTACTTTACTGCTTTTGGTACAGGATTCATTGGGTCTATGTACTATGTAGGATGGACAATTAATAACTTATAAAATTAATACAATGAAAAACTTAAAATATTTATTTTTCTCATTTCTTCTTATTGGATTGTACTCCTGTAATGAAGTCGAAGATGTTTTAGAAGACAATGGAGCTTCAATAGAAGAACCTGAAACGTTACCTGCTCTTTCCATTGAAGGGACTGGATTAGACTTTTCTAATTATATTGCTGTTGGGCCTTCATTTTCTGCAGGTGTTTCAGATGGAACTGTGTTTTTGGCCAGTCAAAATAATTCTTGGCCAAATATCATGTCCATGGAATTTGCTAAAGTTGGTGGTGGAGAATTCAAACAGCCCACAATGGATGATAATTATGGTGGTTTAGCCCTTGGTGGAACACGGATTGTAGGCCCAAGACTTGTTTTTAATGGTTCTGGCCCAGCACCACTGGAATCTGTAGTAGGCCCAGTAACTGTTCAAACAGACTTGTTAAATCCTCCAACTGGCCCCTTTAATAATCTTGGGGTGCCTGGCGCAAAAAGTTTTCACTTTGTTGCTAATGGCTATGGTAATATTGCCAACGTGGCGGCAGGCCTTGCCAACCCTTACGCAACACGTTTGACAGGATCAACGCCTAATGCTTCTATTATTGAATTAGCTGCGGCTCAAAATCCTAGCTTCTTTACCTTATCCTTATTTGGTGGAAACGATGTTTTAGGATATGCAACGAGTGGCGCAGATCAAATGGCAGATGCTATTACACCGCTTTCAACATTTGAAGCTGCTTTAAACGGTGCTTTAACTGCATTAACTGCTAATGGTGCGAAAGGTGTAGTTTCTGGAACGCCTCACGTTACAGATTTGCCATACTTTACATCGGTGCCTCACAACCCAGTTCCTCTTGATAATGCAACTGCTGGAGTAGTAAATCAAGCTTATGCAGTTTACAATGGGGGTATTGCTCAAATTGCTGGGCTAGGCGCAATCAGTGCAGAAGAAGCATCAGCACGAACTATTATTTTCAGCGAAGGTCAAAATGCTGTTGTTATTGTAGATGAGCATTTAACAGATCTATCTGCATACGGATTACCAAGCTTACGTCAAGCTACTGCCAATGATTTATTGGTTCTAACAAGCGCTTCAATCATTGGAACACTAGCTGATCCAAATAATCCAACATCAATTAACGGAGTAGCTGTACCTTTGGCTGACAAATGGGTAGTTACGGAAACAGAGGTAGAAGAAATCATTGCGGCAACCGATGCCATGAACGCTAGTGTTGAAGCTGCAGCAAATAGTTTCGGAATTGCTTATGTTGATTTGCAATCTATTCTTGCACAAGCCTCTTCAACAGGAATAATGTTTGATGACTATTCACTAGACACGAGTTTAGTCACTGGTGGTTTGGTAAGCTTAGATGGTATTCACCTTACTGCAAGAGGGTATGCCTATATGGCCAATTCATTTTTAGATGCTATTGATATGCATTATGGGTCAAATTTTGTGGCTTCAGGTAGCCTTGCTAAAGCAGATGATTACCCTGTGGCATACAGTCCATTATTGCAATAAAAAACAATAACAAATCAATTAAAAAAAACCCAGACATTTGCTCTGGGTTTTTTAATTATATTCTCTATCTTTGCAGCGCAAAAACTAAGTTTTTCAAATATAATTTTAGCTAAAAATAAAACGCAAAGAAGTAATGTCAAAAGTTACAGGTAAAGTTTCTCAAATTGTAGGCCCAGTTATTGATGTAGAGTTTGATTCTGGAGCAGACCTTCCAAAAATTTATGATTCCTTAGAAATCAGTCGTCCAGACGGTTCAACACTCGTTCTCGAAGTTCAATCTCATATTGGCGAGAATTCTGTACGTACCATTGCCATGGACTCTTCCGATGGATTAAGTCGTGGAACAGAAGTCAATGCTACTGGCGCACCGATTCAAGTGCCTATCGGAGATGATGTGTACGGGCGTCTTTTTAATGTTATTGGAGATGCTATTGATGGTCTAGGAAACTTGCCAAAAGCTGGGAAAGACGGATTACCTATCCACAGAGAAGCGCCAAAATTTGAAGACCTTTCAACGTCTACTGAAGTTCTTTTTACAGGAATTAAAGTTATTGATCTTATTGAACCTTATGCCAAAGGTGGTAAAATTGGACTATTTGGTGGTGCAGGTGTAGGTAAAACTGTATTGATTCAGGAGTTAATTAATAATATTGCTAAAGGTCATGGTGGACTTTCAGTATTTGCAGGTGTAGGGGAGCGTACGCGTGAAGGAAATGATTTACTTCGTGAAATGTTGGAATCAGGGATTATAAAATATGGAGAAGATTTTATGCACTCTATGGAAGACGGTGGATGGGATCTTAAAAAAGTAGACAAAGCGGCTATGAAAGAATCCAAAGCCACTTTTGTTTTTGGACAAATGAATGAGCCTCCAGGAGCGCGTGCACGTGTTGCACTTTCTGGATTGACAATTGCAGAATATTTCCGTGACGGCGCAGGTGATGGTCAAGGAAAAGATGTATTATTCTTCGTTGACAATATTTTCCGATTTACACAAGCAGGTTCAGAGGTATCAGCACTACTTGGTCGTATGCCATCGGCGGTAGGATATCAGCCAACATTAGCCACTGAAATGGGAGCAATGCAAGAACGTATTACATCAACGAAGAAAGGATCTATTACATCAGTTCAAGCGGTATATGTCCCTGCAGATGACCTTACCGATCCTGCTCCAGCAACGACCTTTGCGCACTTGGATGCCACAACGGTATTGTCACGTAAAATTGCAGAGCTTGGTATTTATCCAGCCGTGGATCCTCTAGATTCAACCTCTAGAATTTTGACTGCAGATATTCTTGGTGCAGAGCATTACGATTGTGCACAACGTGTGAAAGAGTTATTACAGCGCTACAAAGAACTACAAGATATTATTGCCATTCTTGGAATGGAAGAGCTTTCAGAAGAAGATAAACTTGCTGTAGGGCGTGCTCGTCGTGTACAACGTTTCTTATCGCAACCATTCCATGTTGCAGAGCAATTTACTGGGATCCCTGGGGTGTTGGTCGATATTAAAGAAACCATTAAAGGCTTCAATATGATTATGGATGGTGAATTGGATCACCTCCCAGAAGCTGCTTTCAACCTTAAAGGAACCATTGAAGAAGCTATTGAAGCAGGTGAAAAAATGTTAGCTGAAGCTTAATATATAGATATGTATTTAGAAATTGTATCACCAGAAACCACCCTTTTTAAAGGCGAAGTTGATAGCGTTTCCGTCCCAGGACTCAATGGGGATTTTGAAATGCTGAACAATCACGCACCTATTGTTTCTATTTTGAAAGAAGGGTTTGTAAAAATAAGTGGTAACATTAGTATTGATAAAGAAAATGCTTCTAGATTTGAGCAAAAAGATAAAGGATACTGGCTTGCTATCAACTCTGGAACCATTGAAATGAATGCCAATAAAATTATCGTACTTGCGGATTAAGTTTTAATCTCAAAAGATATATTAACCCTATAGCAAAAGTTATAGGGTTTTTTGTTTTTTAAATGCTACTCGCCTGAAAAATTTGCCTTTCGCTTTTCTAAAAAAGCCGTTGTTCCTTCTTTAAAGTCTTTGGTTCCAAAACACTTTGCAAACTCAAAAATTTCAATATCATATCCATTGATGCTTTTATCAAAATTTGCGTTAACCGACTTGATTGCTGCAGAAATTGCCAATGAGCCATTGCGTTTCATCTTTTCAGCCAATGAAATACAATAATTTAAAAGCTCTTCTTGAGAAGTTATTGCATTAACTAAACCCCACTGTTCGGCCTTTGAAGCATCTATCATTTGAGCCGTCATAATCATTTCAAGTGCGCGGCCTTTACCTATTAATTGAGCTAAACGTTGAGTTCCACCATAACCTGGTATGACGCCTAAGCTTACTTCAGGAAGACCCATACGAGCATTGTCACTTGCTACTCTAAAATGTGCTGCCATTGCGAGCTCCAAGCCACCTCCTAATGCAAATCCATTAACCGCAGCAATAACGGGTGTCGATAAGTTCTCTATGAAATCAAATAAAAGTGTCTGACCTTCTCTTGAAAGTTGAGCCGCTTGCTGAACGTCAAAATCTGCAAACTCACTGATATCTGCACCAGCAACAAATGCTTTTTCACCGTTTCCTGTAAGTATAATAACTCTTACGTTTTTATTTTCATCAGCTTCTTTTATGGCGTAATGAAGCTCAGAAATGGTTTCCTTATTAAGTGCATTGAGTTTCTTTGGACGATTAATTGTAATGATTGAAATATTATTTTCTAAGTGTACTAAAAGAGTATTAAATCGCATGATGTTATTATTGTTTTCTTGGGAAAGAGACTACAAATACAGTTCCTTCCCCTTTAGTTGTATCAAAACTGATACTCCCGTTATAGGTTTCAATTATATTTTTTATCATAGGTAACCCTAAACCCATTCCACTAGTTTTAGTGGTAAACTTTGGCTCAAAAATCTTTTGACTTATTGTATCATCAATTCCACTTCCATTATCTTTGACTTTTATACAAACATGATCGTCTTTTTCAAATAATTCAACTTCAATATTTGGATTTTTGTTTTCGGAGATGGACTGAATCGCATTTTTAACCAAATTATTAACAATTCTATTGATCTGATCTTTGTCAGCTGTGGCAATAATTTCAGAACTAGTGGCAGAAAACTTGATGCTTTCAGAAGGAAAAATTTCCAATGCGCGTTCAACAACTTCAACAATATCTAATTGTTCTAAATTCTGCGTTGGCATTTTTGCAAAATTTGAAAAAGCCTCGGCAATTTTACTCATTGTATCAATTTGTTGAATAAGTGTTTTGCTATACTCGTCTACTTTTTTATGAATTTCTGGGTCTTTTGGATCAAACATTCGCTGAAAACTTTGAACACTTAACCGCATGGGGGTTAATGGGTTTTTGATCTCGTGAGCCACTTGTTTTGCCATCTCTCGCCACGCTTGTTCGCGCTCACTAGATGCCAATTTTTGGGCACTTTCTTCCAAGGCATCAATCATATTGTTATAGGATTCTACAAGTGATTTGATTTCTGTTGTTGCACCATCTAAAACAATTTTTTTGTTGCGCTTCTCAAAACGTGTTTCGTACATTTTATCACTAATCGTTTTAATCGATTTGGTGATAAATTTTGACATAAAATAGGCGAAGGCTATAGCCACTAACATCATTATAATATAAGCATAGCCAAGGCGGATCAAAAACTCTTTTAATTCTCCTGAATTTAAAGAATCGTCATCAAAATATGGGACGTTTAAAATTCCTATGGGCTTTGAGGTGGGGTTATTCAAAATCAAATAGGATGACCTGTAGTTCCCATCTAATAATTTATTTTTTTCTACAAATCTTTTAGAAGTAATTTGACCTAAAGTGTCTAAAATATAATTGGGTAATTGTTCTGGAATAGGATCATTTTTTAATCTTGGCTTGGAAGATTTTAGCAGTTGCCCTTTTAAATCATAAAGGTTAAAAGTAACATTATGAATGTTGGCGATTTCATAAATTTTATCTTTGAAAATTAGTGGTAAATTTTCTGTTTTAATTTCCCAACTTGATTCTTTTAAAACATAATTTATACTCGAAATCAATTGTGCTTCTTTTCGTTCTAGACGCTTGCGGTGATAGTCTTGAGATTGCTCGTTATATTGATACACTGTAACTACCGCAATCAAAATTGAGGCCAATACAACCAAAAGAATCATATAGAAAAATATTCTGGAACTTAATGACAGATTGCGTTTTGTCATAGTGAATTTCTTTTTTATAAATATAATGAAAATGTAGGAGTCGAGATCTTAGTTTTTTCTGGTCTTCTTGTATAGGCGAATTCCAAGCATCAAAATAACACCTAGCCCAATAAGCCCCAAAAGACCATAAACCATATTTAAAGTATTTTTTAGAATAACTAAAAATACAATAGCAAATAAAATTAATGTTGCGCCTTCATTCCATAGGCGCATAAAGTTTGAAGAATAATTAATGTCATTGCGTTGGAGTGTTTTAAACATCATGTGTGTTTTGAAGTGGTATGCAAAAAGTAAAATAACAAAGGCAAGTTTTGCATGCATCCAAGGTTGTTCAAGCCAATAGGGCGCCAAATGCAAAAGCCATAATGCAAAAATTGTAGCCAAAATCGCTGATGGCCATGTGATGATATACCATAATCGCTTTGCCATTAACTTCAGTTGTTCCGAAAGAATTTCTTTTTCTGGAGAAGGTTTGCTATTGGCCTCAATATGATAAATAAATAAACGTGGGATATAAAATAATCCTGCAAACCATGTAATGACAAAAATTAAATGAAGTGATTTAATATAGTTGTAATATTCCATTAGGACTCTTTTAAATTATTTTTGATTTCTTTCTGTAAAAAATAAGCTGTTACTAATGTTGAAAGCACATCGGAGGCTGGAAAAGCCATCCAAACCCCCAGCTCTCCATACCATAAAGGTAATATAAAAATTAGAGGAATAAAGAAAAATGCTTGTCGAGAAAGTGTGAGTAATAATGCTGGAGTGGCCTTACCTACAGCTTGAAAATACGCTGCTCCAATCAATTGAATAGCAATAATTGGCGTTGCAGCAAAAACCCACCGCATCGCATTTGGTGTTTTCTCAATTACAGAAATATCTGTTGTAAATGCCTTTGTAATTAACTCCGGAAAGCCAAAAAGCAAAATAAATATTATGGTCGCTAAAATAATAGAATAGCGAATTGCTATTCCAATAGTTTGTTTTACACGATTGTAGTTTTTTGCCCCATAATTAAACCCTGCAATAGGAATAAACCCTTGCGTAATGCCAAAAATTGGAAACAAAGCAAACATCAGCATTCTAGAAACAATGGCATAGGCCGTTACCGATGTTTCGCCACCAAATTCAAATAAAATATTATTCATTAATAGATATGTAATACTGACGACTGCTTGACGGGTAAGCGTGACCGAACCCAAACTACTGATTTCTGAAACAATCTTTTTCTTTAATCCCAAATGACTCCAATTGATTTTCATTTCAGAATGTTTTGAAATAAAAAACCAAAAAACAAAAGCAAAGCAAAATGCATAAGAAAAGGTTGTTGCCCAAGCGGCTCCAGTCATCCCTAAATCTAAAAATTTAATAAGAAAAATATCTAAAATTAAATTTGAAACTGAGGGAATCATCATCGCATACATCGCAAATTTTGGCTTTCCTTCTGCACGAATAACAGTGTTTCCCATCATACAAAGTGCCAAAAGAGGAACACCATACAAAACGATTCTATAATAGATTTTGGCAGGCTCATAAATAGCACCTTTACCGCCAAAAACAGGAATAATTTCATCAATAAAAAATAGGCCAAAAGCAATAAACGTAAGCGTTAGAGAAAGGGTAAGTGTAATCTGATTACCAAAAGTTTTTAGTGCTTTAGATTTTGATTTTGAGCCCAATGCTCTAGAAATAATTGATGAACCTCCAACCCCAATAGACATCCCAAGTGCAGCAATAAAAAAAGAAACAGGTAAAACAACATTAATAGCCGCAATGGCCTGAGAACCAATCCAATGTCCCACAAAAATTGTATCAATAAGGATATTGAGAGACATCACTAAAATTCCAATTGCCGCAGGAACTGCTTGCCGAAGAAGTAATTTCCCTATAGGTTCTGTTCCAAAATCTGAAACTATGGGTTTGGCCATTTAGTTAGATATTAGTGCTTTTTCATTCCATTCTTTTATCCATTTTGCAAGCAGCAAAACCCACTCAGAATTGTCATTTAAACATGGAATTGTAGTAAAGTTATCTCCACCAGCTTCATGGAAAATCTCCTCACCTTCCATAGCAATTTCTTCTAAAGTTTCTAAACAATCACTCACAAATGCAGGGGTAGCAATAGCCATATTTTTTATGCCTTCTTTACCCAAACGTTCTATGGTGCGATCTGTATATGGTCTCAACCACGGGTCAAAGCCTAAGCGCGATTGAAATGATGTAGAAAAAGTCCCCGGCTCAAGTTTGAGATATTCCCCAACCAATCTTGTAACCTCAACACATTGATGCTTGTAGCAATAGGCATGAGCCTCTGACGGAGTATTACAACATGATTTGTCAATTTTGCAATGCGATTTGGTAATATCACTTTTTCGAATGTGACGTTCTGGAATACCATGGTAAGAAAAAAGTAAATGCTCATAATCTCTTCCTTTTAAATACGACTTAATGGACTCCGAAAGAACTTTAATATATTCTGGATTATTGTAAAAAGGAGGCAAACTTTCAATCGTCATTTTTGGGAAAAATTCCTTTTGTAATTCATCTGCTAAAACCAAAATAGTTTCGGTAGTAGCCATCGCAAATTGAGGATATAGAGGAATCATAAAAGCCTCTGTAACCCCTTTGTCATGTAACTCTTGAAGTCCATTTCTTATAGACATACTACCGTAGCGCATCGCCAGAGCTATTGGTAAATCAATTTCTTTTTGTAATTTTTCTTTTAATCGTTCGGAAAGAACAATTAGTGGAGAGCCTTCTTCCCACCAAATTTTTTTGTATGCTTTTGCTGATGCCTTTGGGCGGGTGTTCAAAATAATACCTTTAACCAATAATGTTCGTGCCCACTTCGGAACATCGATGACACGTTCATCCATAAGAAACTCTCCAAGATATTTCTTAACATCTTTTGGATTTGGACTATCTGGAGAACCTAAATTGACTAATAAAACACCTTTCATTTTTAGTTATTGATTAATTTAAGGATTGAATATATTTTTTTGGGGTTGTCCCATATTGTTTTTTAAAAGCAGCAATAAAATGGCTTGCTGTGCTGTAACCAACTTTAAGCCCAACTTCATTAACATTATTAGTCCCTGATTCTAACAATTTTCTAGCAACTTCCATTTTATAATCAAACAAAAAGCCATAAACTGTAGTGCCATAAATTTGTTTGAACCCTTCTTTCAGTTTTTTTAAACTAATATCTATTTCGGCGGCTAATTCTGTCAAAGTTGGAGGTTCGGCCATGCGCTGAATGATGATATCTTTGGCTTGTTTTATTTTTATAACATTCGACTCATCGGCCAAGAAAGGACATTGTTCTACATTGGCTTCTTCTCCTCTATTGAAATACAAACTTAGCAACTCGTAAACTTTTGCTTTACAATACAACTCACGAAGATTTGAATTCAAATTATAATTGATAATTTGATTGAGAACAATCGCCATTGACGGCGAAATGTAGCCATCTTTATAATACTTTTTTAGCTTGTTATCATCGTTCAAAAAAGTAATATAATTCGCTTCATGAGAAAATAACGCATGAAACTTTTTGATGGATATCAAAACAGAAACCACCCAAGTTTTTGGTTGAGTAATCATGTGTATTGGTAAATCTCTTTGAGGGTTATACAACAATAGAGAATTTTCTTCGGGGATATCAAGAGTGTAAGTGTTATTGTTGAAACAAAATTGTGTGGTCCCTTTGAGGCAAAAATGAAACTGGATAAATGAATTGTCAATTGCTTTTCCTAAAACCTTTGGAGCATCAAATTCATTTTGATAAGTCATTACCAAAAACCCTGATTCGATAGAAGTTTCCAAAAAAGTCCCTGTAGCGACACTTTTATCCACTTCTCTTAAAGTGTTTGAATTTTTCTTATTTAGATTCATTATAAATAAAAATTGAAATAAACTTCAAATACAACCTGTTGATATTATTAAAGTTGCAAAAATAAGAAATTATTGGGGACTAAACCCTAAACGACAAATAAAGTTCCTCTAGCGTTATTTTTTATTTAACATACATACTATTTTTGCACCCAACCGCAAGTATTATCCCAAATAAATGGAGCAACACAGAGGCGACAAAAAAACTTCTTTTTATGTTATTGGTATCAGCCATAAAAAAGCAGATGCTAAATTACGTGGAGATTTTAGTTTGAGTCCTACTAAAAAAGCCGCACTACTCGATCAAGCAAAGACAAAAGGAATAAAAAGCATTGTGGCAACTTCAACTTGTAATCGTACCGAAGTTTATGGTTTTGTGCAACATCCATCTGAATTAATTGATCTGCTATGCGAAAATACCTCCGGCACAGCCGAAATTTTTAAATCTGTAGCCTACACGCTAAAAGATCATGCTGCAATTGAGCATATGTTTAGAGTTGGGGCAGGTTTAGACAGTCAAATACTTGGCGACTTTGAAATCATAAGTCAATTGAAATCTAGTGCTCGTGTTTCAAAAAAATACAATTTACTCGATGCCTATTTAGAACGACTGATAAACTCAGTTATTCAAGCGAGTAAACGCATCAAAACAGAAACTAAGCTTTCTACAGGAGCGACTTCTGTTTCCTTTGCTTCAGTACAATACATTCTAAATTCTATAAAAGATGTAAATTCAAAAAACATTCTTCTTTTTGGAACAGGAAAAATAGGAAGAAATACTTGTGAAAATCTCATCAAACACACTAAAAACGATCACATTACCCTCATCAATAGAACTAGAGAACGTGCAGAAAAAATTGCTGGGAAATTTAAAGTTTTAGTCAAAGACTACAGTCAACTTCAAGAAGAAATTGAAAAAGCTGATATTTTAATTGTAGCCACTAGCGCACAACATCCTACAATTGACAAACAAATTATTCAAAATAAAAAAGAACTTTTGATTCTTGATTTATCAATACCAAAAAATGTTGATGAAAATGTGAGAAGCCTACCAAATGTTTCCCTAACTCATTTAGATGAATTGTCCAATATTACAGATGAAACTCTGGAAAAAAGAAAAGAATTTATTCCTGTAGCAGAAGCTATAATTGAAGACATTAAAAGTGAATTTTTAGAATGGTTAGAGCACAGAAAATTTGCGCCTACTATTAAAGCACTCAAAGAAAAATTAAATGTTTTTGCCGAAGCTGAAATTGAAACGCAACGCAAAAAGCTTAAAAATTTCAACAAACCTCAAGCAGACCTATTGAGTGCGCAGATTGTTCAAAAAATTACTAATCATTTTGCACACCACCTTAAAGAAGAAAACAATTCTATTGACACTAGCTTAGAGCTGATTCAAAAAATTTTTCAATTAGATAAATAAAATATGCCCAAGACCATTCGCATAGGAACAAGAGATAGTCAACTTGCGCTTTGGCAAGCAAAAACTGTTCAGCAACAATTAGAACATTTGGGGTATAAAACAGAGATTGTTCCTGTAAAATCAACTGGAGATTTAGTATTAAATCAACCTATTTATGAGCTTGGAATTACAGGAGTTTTTACCCGTACGCTTGATATTGCTCTGCTCAACGAAGAAATTGATATAGCAGTACACTCCCTTAAAGATGTTCCCACTTTACTCCCAAAAGGCATTATGCAAGCAGCGGTTTTAAAACGTGGAAATATTAGAGACACTCTCGTTTTTAAAAATAATGAAGAGTTTTTAGCACAAAAAAATGCAATTATTGCAACAGGAAGCCTCAGAAGAAAAGCACAATGGCTTAATCGCTACCCAACTCACACCATTGTTGGACTGAGAGGAAACGTCAATACAAGACTAAAAAAACTTGAAGACAACAGCAACTGGAATGGTGCTATTTTTGCAGCAGCGGGATTGGGAAGAATTGGTCTAACGCCACCAAATGCTGTAAATCTTGAATGGATGGTGCCCGCGCCAGCACAAGGGGCTATTATGATCGCCTGTTTAGAATCCGATAAAGAAACTTTGGAGATTTGTTCCGCATTAAATCATGAAGAAACTGAAGTTTGCACCACTATGGAACGCACTTTTTTAAACAAATTAGAAGGTGGCTGTAGCGCACCCATTGGTGCTTTGGCTTTTATAAAAGATGAAGAAGTTCATTTTCATAGCATCGTTTTGAGTGAAGACGGCACAAAAAAAGTAGAAGCAAAACGTAGTGCACCATTAGGGAAACACACATCGCTAGTAGATGAATGTGTGGAATTTATTATTGAAAGAGGTGGGAAAAACTTGGTCAGTAAAAACAGCTTAAAACCACAAAAAACCAATGTCTTTTCTTCAAAAACATTAAGCGCAGGGCAAAAAGATTTGTTTGCTGATGCCGTTAAGGTTGAAAGTTCAGATTTTATAAAAACTACGCCCAACAGGATTAAAACTTCGTTGCTGAAAAGACCGCATGAAAACGTCATCATCACGAGTAAAAATGGCGTTGAAGCGCTTTTGAATAATTGTGCTGCTGAAGATCTAAACTTTAAAACCATCTATTGTGTAGGACGGCGTACTAAAAAATTGATTGAGCAAAAAATTGGCCCTGTTAAGCATAGCGCTAAAAATGCAAAACTACTTGCTGAGCATCTGGTGGAGTACTTAGACGGAACGGAAGTTTCCTATTTCTGTAGTGCTATCAGAATGGACGACCTCCCAACAATTTTAACAAAAAACAATATCACAGTACATGAAATTGCGGCTTACAGCACAAAACTCGAAGCGCCAAAACTCCCTGAGTCGGTTGAAGGCGTAATGTTCTATAGCCCGTCGACTGTGCAGAGTTTTTTGAAAAACAACACCCCCAATTGTGTGGCCTATTGCATTGGCGAAACCACAGCCAAAGAAGCTACAAAACACTTTAAGGATGTACGCATTGCAAAAATCCCAACCATAGAAAGCGTTATTGAATTGGTGAATAAATACTACATTGCTAAAGACAAAAAACAATGATTAAAAACGATTTATTTTTACGTGCATTAAAGGGTGAAACCGTACAACGTCCTCCTGTTTGGATGATGCGCCAAGCTGGGCGCTACTTGCCAGAATTTATGGCCATTAGAGAAAAATATGATTTTTTTACACGATGCCGAACTCCAGAGCTCGCCAGTGAAATTACCGTACAGCCCATCCGCCGATTTGGAATGGATGCAGCAATTTTATTTTGTGACATCCTCGTCATTCCACAAGCCATGAATATTGAGGTTCAAATGAAGCCAAATTTTGGGCCTTATTTGCCTAATCCTATCCGAACCCAAAACGATGTAGATAAGGTGGTTGTGCCGGACGTAAAAACCGAATTGAATTATGTGTACAAAGCCATAAAGGCCACCAAAGAATTGCTCAATGATGAAATTCCACTGATTGGTTTTGCTGGATCGCCTTGGACGATTTTGTGTTATTGTGTACAAGGTCAAGGAAGCAAAAATTTTGACAAAGCAAAGGCCTTTTGTTTTTCAAATCCTGTTGCTGCTCATCAGCTATTGCAAAAAATTACAGATACAACCATTGCTTATCTAAAAGAAAAAGTGAAAGCGGGAGTCAATGCTGTTCAAGTTTTTGACTCTTGGGGCGGTATGCTTTCCCCTACTGACTATCAAGAATTTTCTTGGCCATACATCAACCAAATTATTGAAGCCCTAAAAGACGAAGTTCCTGTGATTGCCTTCGGAAAAGGGTGTTGGTTTGCGTTGGGGGAAATGGCAAAATCAAACGCCTCTGCTTTAGGCGTAGATTGGACATGTTCGGCAAGAAACGCTCGCTATTTAACGGGTGGAAACATCACGCTACAAGGGAATTTTGACCCTTCAAGATTACTCTCTCCTCCAAATGAAATCAAAACAATGGTGCATCAAATGATTGATGCTTTTGGTAAAGATAAATACATCGTAAATCTTGGCCACGGTATATTACCCAATATTCCTGTGGATCATGCCAAAGCATTTATTGATGCTGTAAAATCCTATAATTCATAAACCCAAAAATCTACCTATGATGAAAAATCAATTTTATAATTACATTGAACATCTACAAGACCAAATCACGTCTAAGCTTGAAGATATTGATGGTAAAGCAACATTTAAAGAAGACCTTTGGCAACGAAAAGAAGGCGGTGGTGGCCGTACACGAGTGATTCAAAACGGAACTGTTTTTGAAAAAGGTGGAGTCAATATTTCTAAAGTCCATGGCCCACTCCCCCCAGCCATGCAGGCCTATTTTAATGTTGGGGATGTTGATTTTTTTGCTTGTGGTTTGAGTTTAGTCATTCACCCCAAAAGCCCTATGGTGCCCACCGTGCATGCCAATTGGCGCTATTTTGAAATGTATGATAAAGAAGGAACTATTGTAGATCAATGGTTTGGCGGTGGTCAAGATTTAACTCCATATTATTTGTTTGAAGAAGACGCCAAGCATTTTCATAGCGTATGTAAATCGGCATGCGACAAGCACGACAAAAGCTTTTATAAAGACTACAAAAAACGTTGCGACGAGTATTTCTACAACAGCCACAGAAATGAAGGGCGAGGCATTGGCGGTTTATTTTTTGATTATTGTAAAGCCAACGACACTATGGATATGGAACAATGGTACGCTTTTGTCACAGAAGTTGGCGACAGTTTCTTGGAAGCTTATACGCCTATTGTTGAGAAAAGAAAAAATCTATCCTACACACAAAAAGAACGTGATTGGCAAGAAATCAGACGAGGGCGTTATGTAGAATTTAATTTGGTGCATGACAAAGGAACCTTGTTTGGACTAAAAACAAACGGTAGAATTGAAAGTATTTTGATGAGTCTTCCCGCACATGTGCAGTGGGTATATGATCATCACCCTGAAGAAGGAAGCGCAGAAGAAAAATTAATTGAAGTGTTAAAAAACCCTGTTGAATGGGTTGATTCAGTTTAAAGCTATAAGTTAAAAGTTATGGTCGATTATAAAAATTACAAAGTATGGCAAAAGTCTCATGAACTTGTGCTTGATAGTCTCTACAAAAGACTCTAAAACACTTTTGAAAAAAATAGATGAAATTAAAAAAATGTTATTTTCATTAATCAAAACCATTAAAAAATCACTTTAAGCTTTTGGCTTAAAGCTTAAAACTAATATTATGTATCCATTAAGAAGAAACAGACGTTTACGTGCCAACGCCTCCATTCGAAGTTTAGTGCGTGAAAACAGCATTACGCCCAATGACTTTTTAGTCCCTCTTTTTGTTGTTGAAGGTAAAGGGATTAAAGACGAAATTCCGTCGATGCCCAATTACTACCGCTTTAGTTTGGATACGCTGCAAGCGGAGGTAAAACTTTTGTGGTCTTTAGGGCTTAAAGCCGTTTTGTTGTTTGTCAAAGTTGAGGATAACCTAAAAGACAACCGTGGAACCGAGGCCTTAAACCCGAATGGACTGATGCAACGCGCCATTAAAACCATCAAAAACACCTGTCCAGAAATGTTGGTCATGACCGATGTGGCCTTGGACCCCTATTCCATATATGGCCATGATGGCATTATCGAAAACGGAAAAATTATTAACGACCCTACAGTTGCTATTTTAGCACAAATGAGTTTGTCTCATGCCGAAGCGGGCGCCGATTTTGTTGCGCCTAGCGATATGATGGATGGGCGAATTTTAACTATTCGTGAAGCGCTGGAAGACGATTGCTTTATAGACACCGGCATTATGAGTTACAGTGCCAAATATGCCTCCTCATTTTATGGCCCGTTTAGGGATGCGCTGGATTCTGCACCAGCAGAACAAGACGACATTCCAAAAGACAAAAAAACCTACCAAATGGATTACGCCAACCGCTTTGAAGCCCTGCGCGAAACCGAAATGGATATTGATGAAGGCGCCGATATTGTGATGGTCAAACCTGGATTGGCCTATTTGGATATCATTAGAGCGGTGAAAAATGAATTTGATGTGCCTGTTGCGGCCTATCAAGTGAGTGGCGAATATGCCATGATTAAAGCCGCAAGCGAAAAAGGATGGTTGGACCACGACCAAGCGGTACTAGAAACCACCATGGCGTTTAAACGTGCTGGGGCTGATCTTATTGCGAGTTATTTTGCAAAAGAGGTGGTGAAGCTTTTGGGGTAACCTCTTGACAGGCCCCCGAATTTTTATTACTTTAGTGTTTTGAATTAGACCCCCATCTGTTCTACAACCCATGAAAAACCTATGGTTAAATGAAAAAGCCAACCATACAGGCAAGCGCATTTCGTGAGATATTTAATAATTCTTCTTAAATTAGTACATTGTATTAAAGAGCCTTTGTAGATAAAAGAATTAAACAAAAAAGTTGGCTGAAAAGCTTAAAAAGAGTTACAACATGGTTCACTAATACGCCTAAAATAAGCAATAATCAAGTTTATAAGACTTGTGTAAAATAGCTGAAATCTTAATTGTAGAAACAATAAAATCATTAGTACCAATAAATGAATTGAATTGAGGACAGAAATAGACATATTAGAAAATGAAATCTTGGAAAAATATCCAGAAGTATTGGATATTCTTTTGCGAGACCAAACGACTCAAAATAACATTATTTGGGCAACTAGTAATTATGAGCATTTTGGAAGATCATATTTAGAAAGTAAACAGATTAAATCTGACCTCATTACAGGCATTAACGGTGATGTGATAATGCCTAGGGTTCAAAAAGACCAAATATTAAAACAGTCTAGAGTTAAAAATATGGCTGAAGTCTTTACGCCATCTTGGATTTGTAATGCTCAAAACAACTTGATAGACAATGCTTGGTTTGAACGAAAAGATGTTTTCAATAAAGAAATCTCTAATGAAAAAAAATGGAAAACAAATCAAGCAAAAATTGAATTTCCAAAAAATAAATCTTGGAAAGACTACGTAAATGACACAAGACTAGAAATTTCTTGTGGTGAAGCGCCATACATAACAAGTCGTTATGATACAACGACAGGAAAATTTATAGAAATTGAAAATAGAATCGGTTTACTTGACAGAAAACTAAGAATAATAAATGAAAATGTCGATGAACCAAACGAATGGATTGAAGCAACTAAATCTGCTTATAAAAACACATATGCTTATGAGTGGCAAGGCGATAGTTTATTTTTAGCTAGAGAATCAATGCTATTTACATTCATAGAAAATTATAAATATAAATTTGCAAAAGAGCCTTTACTTAAATCAATACAAGATATAGCAGAAATTATTTCTTGGAATGTTTGGCAAATGGACGGATTAAAAGGCGTAGTTCCTTTTTCTTGTGGAGAAATAAAAACTAAAACAGTTAACCTATTTGGAGAAGTAGAAACCGATAATTCATTTTGCAAAGGTTGCCTCAGTAGTAATATTTTCGAACATAATGGAATTTATTGTTTGATTATGGACTGGTCAAACACAAGATTAAAAGGAAAAAAAATAAGATATATAGACCTACTTCAAAATAAACCCCAATCAAAAAATGGCAAATAATAATCCGATTGACATACAACTTTTAGAAAATTTAATTGTTGGCAGAGTTGAACCTCATATCTATGCCTTTACAACAGAAACAGTCCCTAATTATTTAAAAGTTGGTGATACATATAGACCTCTTGAGCAAAGACTTAATGAATGGAGAAAGTATTTTCCTGAACTTGAAAAAAAGTTTCAAAAGGTTGCTAAAGTTGATGAAGAAACATTCTTTAGAGACTTTGCGGTACATAAATTTTTAGAAACAGAAATCCATAAAACCAGATTACTGCCAGATTCATTAGAATCAATCCCATATTATTCAAACGAATTCTTTAAAGATACTCAAGTAGAAGAACTAGATGACGCAATTGCAGATATTCAAGAAACTTATGAAAATAATGATACAAAATATCAATTCTACAAGTTTGAAGATAGTCATATACCAATAGTACATACGTACAAAAGAACTGAAAGTTACACCCCAAGACCTAATCAACAAGAAACCATTGAAACATTTAAAAAAGCAATAGAAAAAGGAAGAAACAATCTGTTGATGTATGCTGTAATGCGATTTGGAAAATCCTTTACCTCTATGTGCTGTGCGATTGAAATGAACGCAAAAATAGTTTTAATCGTTTCCGCTAAAGCTGATGTAAAAGAAGAATGGAAGAAAACAGTTGAAAGTCATATCAAATTTGATGGTTTTAGTTTTTTAGATAGTAATTCACTTTTAGAAAGCGAAACAATCATAAAAGATAAACTGGAAGCTAACGAAAAAGTTGCTTTATTTCTTACACTTCAAGACTTACAAGGAGATGACATAAAATCCAAACATAAGGAAGTGTTTGAAAATCAAATTGACCTTTTACTAATAGATGAAACGCATTTTGGTGCAAGAGCTTTAGAATATGGAAAGGTTTTAAAAGAGTTAAAGAGTAAAAAAGAACTAAAAAGCGAAACCAAACTTAATGATGAATCTTTAGACAACTTAGACGAAACAACTAAGACAATTAACTCGAAAATTCGAATCCATTTATCAGGAACGCCATATCGTATCTTAATGAATAGCGAATTTACAAAAGACGATATAATCGCATTTTATCAGTTCACTAATATTGCTGATGACCAACAAAAATGGGATAATGAATACTTAACCAAAGACGACACAAAAGAATGGGAGAACCCTTACTATGGTTTTCCTCAAATGATTCGATTTGCTTTCAACCCAAACGAATCATCAAGACAAAAAATGGAAGAACTGAAAAAATTGGGTGTTACTTACGCTTTTTCAGAGTTATTCAGACCAAAATCCATTCTAAAAGACACAGAAACCGAATTACATAAGAAGTTTGTTCACGAGCAAGAAATTATTGACTTGCTTAATGTTATAGATGGGACAAAAAATGATGATAATTTATTGAGTTTTCTAGATTATGACAAACTGAAAGAAGGCAAAATGTGTCGTCACATTGTTTGTGTTCTTCCATATCGTGCTTCTTGTGACGCATTGGAAAGCTTAATTAAATCAAATGAGTTTAAAAATCTTAGTTCGTACGAGGTAATTAATATTTCTGGAGTTGAAAATGAAAAGATATTTAAGGATACACAATCAGTAAAATCTAAAATTGAAAAATGTGAAAGTGAAAACAAGAAAACAATCACTTTGACAGTAAACAGAATGCTTACAGGTAGTACAGTTCCACAATGGGATACTATGCTATATTTAAAAGATACTGCTTCACCTCAAGAATACGACCAAGCTATTTTTAGACTTCAAAGTCAATTTATAAAGACTTACAAAGAACCTAATGGAGATTCTGTTAAATACAATATGAAGCCTCAAACCTTGTTGGTTGACTTTAATCCAAACAGAATGTTCCAAATGCAGGAGCATAAATCACAAATTTATAATGTAAATGTAGAATCCAATGGAAATTCAAGATTAGGAGAACGAATAGAAAAAGAACTTCAAGTTTCACCAATAATAGTAATCAATAACAAAAAAATGGTTCAAGTTGAACCAACAGATATTTTAAATGCAGTTCGTCAATATTCAAGTGAAAGAAGTGTGTTAGACGAAGCCACCTCAATTTCAATAGATTATTCGCTTTTAAGTATTGAAGAAATAAAAGCAGTTATTGACAGACAAGGTAAAATAGGTTCAAGACAAGGTATTGAAATTAAACCTTCTGAAGGCGAAGGAGACGACCTAGATACAGGTGACAAGTCTGATGGTGATGACACACCTGGAAAAGAGGACAAAGAAACAGAAACTTCAAAAGAAGATAAGGTTGACTACAAAGGAAAGTTTGCAATGTACTATGCAAGGCTACTTTTCTTTTCTTTTCTCACAAATTCAAAAGTCAAATCACTGGAAGAAATTATTGAAGCCATAAATGATGTACAAGACAATCTTCGTATTGCGTCTAACTTAAGTTTAGAAACAGTGATACTTTCACTATTTCAACAACACATCAATCCTTTTGTTTTAAGCGAGTTAGATTATAAAATTCAAAATATCAATTCGCTAGCAAATGACACAACAATTTCACCTATCGAAAGGGCAAGCAATGCAATGAAAAAATTCAGTCGCTTATCAGACTCAGAGATTGTTACGCCTGAAATAATTGCCAATAAAATGATAAGTACATTACCGAAAGGTGCAGTAAATGAATCTACTTTATTACTAGATATTGCCTCCAAACAAGGTGAGTTTGTTTACGCTGTTTATAAAAAGTTTGGTAAACAGGTGGCGAACAATTTTTATTCCATACCAACATCAAAAATTGCTTATGAATTTACTAGAAAGGTTTATACACTACTTGAACTGGATTTAGAAAACATAGAATCGGACTACACCTCTTATGATTTGATTGAAGAAAACGATTTAATAAAAGATGAAAACATAAAATTTAACAACAACGATATGAAATTTGACGTAATTGTTGGAAATCCACCTTATCAGCAAAGTATAAGTACAGCCAAAGATAATTCTGCTTTAAGCAAACAGATTTTCCCCTACTTCATAAGACTATGTATAGAATTAAATCCACAATACCTATCTCTGATAACACCTTCAAGATGGTTTACGGGGGATGCACAGGATAAATCATTTTTAAGACTTCGTGAATTTATTCAAGATCACAACAGTATAAGGGAAATTCATAATTACAGTGATGCATCTAAAGTATTTAGTGGTGTTGAAATTAAGGGAGGTGTTAATCATTTTCTATATCAGAGAGGGTTTTCTGGGGAAATGACCTTTTACAACTACAAAGAAAATATAGTTACCCAAAATAGGAGGCCACTTTTTATAGATGGTTTAAATGTTGTACTCTCTAATGATATATACATAAAAACAATAAATAATATAAAAGTGATTGATTTCAAGTCTTTAACCAAAATAACTACTGGTCGGAATGCTTTTGGTATCATAGGAAAGCCTTCTTTTTTAGAGCAAGTATCTGTCACTGAGTATAATCAAAGTCTGTCCACACTTATTTGTAAAAATGGAGTAAAAAGATATATTGACCCAAAAATAATCCAAAAGAATAGAGAGATTTTCGAAAATTATAAAGTGTTTATTTCAAAATCTGCAGGTGCACCTCGCTCAGATAAAAATATAATTGGTAAAGCCTTTGTTGGCAGACCTTTAGTCGCTTGTACAGACACTTATTTTCCAGTAGGTTCATTTAATGATGAAACCCAAGCTCATAATTTAAAAAAATATTTTCACACGAAGTTTTTAAGATATTTAGTCTCAATTCTCAAATCATCTCAAAATGTCACGCAAATTGTTTACAAATTTGTTCCGCTTCAAGATTTTACATCTAAATCGGATATTGATTGGTCAAAATCCATTGAAGAAATTGACCAACAACTCTTCAAAAAATATAAATTGAGTATTGAGGAAATTGAATTTATTGAGAAAATGATAAAACCGATGTAGGCCAACACTAAAACCCAATCAGACTAAAAAAAGCCCCCTAAACTAATGTAATTTTTTAATTATCTTTAGACCAAATTACAAACAACATGAACATACTAAAGCGTACGCTAAAATGGGGCCTACTGACCGTTATTGGTCTTATCGCTATTTTATATATCACCGATACGGACTATCTACTTAAAGCCGTTAGAACCATTTATGCCAAGGGCTATACCACCGCGTTTTTGGAGGATTATAAAGAATTTGACAATGCTGAAATTCTCAATGGTACCCCTCAGCCCTGGCCCATTCATAAAGACTATAACAGCGTTACTGAAACAGAACGCCTTCAAAAATACAATGATGCTTATGGCACCATCGCTTATGTGATCATTAAAAATGACAGCATTTGGTTTGAAAACTACTACGATGGTTTTGATAAGAACTCCAAAACCAACTCTTTTTCAATGGCCAAAAGTTATGTGTCTGGGCTTATGGGTAAAGCCATTGAAGAAGGCTATATAAAAAGTTTGGATCAGCCCGTAGGTGATTTTTTTCCTGAATTTAGCGAGGGACTCGCCGCAAAAATGACCGTTGGCGATTTGTCCTCTATGGCTTCAGGGACCAATTGGGATGAAAAATATTACTCGCCTTTATCGATTACCACAAGAGCGTATTTTGATGATGATTTGGAAAAAGTTATCCTCGGTCTAAAAGTGGTCGATGAACCTGGTCAAGCGTATAAATACTCCAGTGGGGATACGCAACTCTTGGCGATGATCATTGAAAAAGCAACAGGCAAAAAGCTTTATGATTACCTTACTGAAAGTTTTTGGAAACCCTTAGGCAGCGAAAACCCCACCTTATGGCAAGTCGATAGCGAGGATCACGATTTGGTAAAGGCGTATTGCTGTATTGCCAGTAATGCCAAAGATTTTGCGCGCTTTGGGAAACTCTACAAAGACCATGGAAAATGGAACGGCAAACAACTGTTGGACTCCGCTTTTGTTGCAAAATCAATTACCCCACGCTTTGCCGAAAGCCCACAATACGGCTATGGGTTTTGGATGCAAAAACGCGACGGAAAATCCTTTTTTATGATGCGTGGTCATCTTGGACAATATGTTATTGTAGAGCCAGAAGATAATATTATTATTGTACGTCTTGGGCATCAAAAATCACCCGGTGCAGCAAGCCAAATCTTTTCTGATGACATCTCAATCTATATTGAAGAGGCCTATAAAATGTTAGCAATCAAGAATTAACCTACAAATAATAACCGAATGCAAAAATATTCTGTAAACCAACATTTGATAGACACTGTTCTCGCTTGGGTAAACTCAGGTGAAATTGCTATACCTGAAATTCAAAGACCTTTTGTATGGAATAGTTCAAAGGTACGCGATTTGATGGATAGTTTGTATCAGGGTTATCCCATTGGGTATGTTATCGCTTGGCGAAATCCAAACGTCAGACTTAAGGACGGAAGTTTAAGCGAGGGGAAAAAAGTATTGATTGATGGACAACAACGAGTGACGGCATTAACTGCTGCAATTCTTGGGCAATATGTAATTGACAAAAAATATCAACGCGTAAAAATCAAAATTGCTTTTAATCCATTAACGGAAAAATTTGAAGTCCAAAACCCCGCTATTCTCAAAGACAAAACTTGGCTTCCTGATATTTCAGAAGCAATAAAGGGAAATATTGGCATACTTAAATTGGTAAGAAAATATTTGGAACTAAATCCCAATGTTGATGAAGATCAAATAGAAAAAACATTTACAAATCTTATAAATATCCCTAAAAAACAAATTGGGCTCATTGAGCTTTCCCCAGACTTGGACATAGAGACAGTAACTGAAATATTTATTCGAATAAATTCAAAAGGTGTTGTTCTCAGTCAAGCAGATTTTGCGATGAGTAAAATCGCAGCTGACACCGAAAATGGTGGAAATGAATTAAGAAAAGCCATTGATTACTTCTGCCACTTAGCAATAGCGCCAGAATTTTATAAGCACATAGAAGACAACGACATAGAGTTTGCAAACACAGACTACTTTGCTAAAATGCGTTGGCTAAAAACCGAAACAGAAGACCTCTACGACCCAGAATACACAGATTTAATCCGTGTGGCTTTTACCTCTCAATTCAACAGGGGACGACTATCCGACTTAGTAAGCTTATTATCAGGAAGAAATTTTGAAACCCGAACTTTTGAATCTGAAATTGCACAACAATCATTCAATACTTTAAAGCAAGGCGTTTACAATTTTATAAACGAAACGAATTTTAAGCGATTCTTAATGATTATTAAATCGGCAGGTTTTATTTCACCTAAGCTGATTCGCTCAAAAAATGCTATAAACTTCGCTTATATCGTTTACTTGAAGTTGAAAGATATAGGCGTTAGTTCCGTTCTCATAGAGAGTTATGTAAGAAGGTGGTTTGTATATTCTATACTTACCGGTAGGTATTCAGGTTCGCCAGAAAGTTCATTTGACTTTGACATCAAGCAAATTGCAAACAAGCCATTTGATGAATACTTGAAAGAGAAAGAAGAAGGTGAATTATCTGATGCTTATTGGAATGCCTCTTTACCACAAAGTTTAGATACTTCTGTTGCAAGTAGCCCATATTTCAACGTTTTTCTCGCTGCTCAAGTAAAGGCAAACGACAAAGGGTTTCTTTCAAAAGATGTGCTTGTTGGAGACTTGATTTCATTGCGTGGAGACATACACCATTTATTCCCTCGTGATTATCTAAAAAAGAATGGGCTTAATCGTGCCAAGTACAATCAAATTGCAAATTACGTGTATATGCAATCGGAGATAAATATTAAGGTTGGCAACAAGCCCCCTAAAGAATATTTTGATGTGATAAAAAATCAAATCTCTGAAAGTAATCAAACTGTTAGTGGAATTTCAAGCAAAGAACAATTATTGGAAAATCTAAAAATGAATTGTGTCCCTAACGAAATAATGAATATGGGAATTGATGATTATTCTGAATTTTTGAATATGAGACGAAAATTAATGGCGCAGAAGATTAAGGATTATTATTTTTCACTGTAATTAAGAAATTGTCGTAAAACAAAAACTAAACTATAATACTTAATCCAGTAAACCATGCACTCCAAACTCAACCTTGAAAACATTCTTTTTTTAGATATTGAAACAGTTCCAGAAGTTGAACACTTTTCGGATTTACCGTCTGAAAAACAAGAACTTTGGGCCCAAAAATCACAGTACCAACGCAAAGACGAATTTAGTGCAGAAGACTATTACCCACGTGCGGGAATCTGGGCCGAATTTGGTAAAATTATCTGTATTTCTGTGGGGTATTTTGCTTCTGGTGAAGATGCTAGAGCATTTAGAATCACGACCTTTTCTGGAGAAGAACTCGACATTTTAACCCAATTTAAAACATTGCTCGAAACGCATTTCAATCACTCAAAACACTTGCTTTGTGCACATAACGGCAAAGAATTTGACTTCCCGTACATTGCACGTAGGATGCTGATTCACCACATAAAACTTCCTTCAAAACTTAATCTTTTTGGGAAAAAACCATGGGAAGTTCCCCATTTGGACACCTTGGAATTGTGGAAGTTTGGCGATTACAAACACTATACTTCCCTTAAATTAATGACCAATGTGTTGGGTATTCCCTCTCCCAAAGACGATATTGATGGCAGCGAAATTTATCGTGTGTTTTACGAAGAAAATGACATCAAACGCATTATTACGTACTGCGAGAAAGACACCTTGGCTGTGGCGCAAATTTTACTTCGCCTTCGTGGTGCGCCATTGCTTGAAAAAAACGAAATTGCTTATATTTAAGCAATGAAAATCAACCCTTTACTTAACGTAAAAGATTTGTCCATTGCTTTCAAAAAAAAGGACACCTTCAGAAAGGTTTTGCATGGCGTTAGTTTTGATGTTCAAAAAAACGAAATTTTAGGCGTCGTTGGAGAATCTGGAAGTGGAAAGTCAATCACAGCACTAGCAGTGATGCAATTGCTTAAAAATGCAAAAGTAGAAGGTGAAATTGTCTTCAAGGATGTAGATTTAAATACGCTGCAAACAAAAAAAATGGAGGCCATAAGAGGTAAGAAAATCAGTATGATTTTTCAGGAACCTATGAGCGCGTTAAATCCTTCAATGAAGTGTGGGAGACAAGTCAGCGAAGTACTGTTACAGCACGAAACTATGAGCGAAGCAGAGGCCGATAGCGAAGTGGTCCATTTGTTTGAACGTGTGAAAATTCCTATGCCAAAACAGGCCTTTGAAAAATATCCTCACGAGCTTTCTGGTGGACAGCAGCAACGCGTTATGATTGCCATGGCTATTGCTTGTAAACCCGATTTATTGATTGCAGATGAACCAACCACGGCTTTGGATGTTACTGTTCAAAATGAAATTATTGAACTCATTCAAGAGTTACAAAAGGAAACACAAATGAGTGTTGTTTTTATCAGTCACGATTTAACATTAGTTTCTGAAATTGCACACAGAACAGTGGTCATGTACAAAGGCAAAATTATGGAACAAGGCGCTACAACATCAATTTTTAAAACCCCAAAAAATGAGTACACAAAAGCATTAATTGCTGCACGGCCATCTCTCAATGTACGTTTGAAAAAGCTCCCAACTGTTGAAGATGTTTTATCCAAAACAATGTCTTTCGAAAAAATTTCAAAAAAATGCCGGAAAGAAAAACATAAAGAACTCTATCGTAATCCGCCACTTTTAGAAGTGATTGATTTAGAAAAAATCTACTACTCTAAGGTTAGTGTTTTTAGTAAACACACCGCTTTTAAAGCCATTAGCACTGTTAGTTTTAAACTTTATGAAGGAGAAACACTAGGATTAGTTGGTGAATCGGGGTGCGGAAAATCTACTTTAGGGAAAGCTATTTTACAACTTGATAAAGCAACTTCAGGAACTATTTTTTACAGAGGAAAAGATTTAAATAAAATGTCCTCAAAATCCATAAGAGCTTTAAGAAAAGAAATTCAAATTATTTTTCAAGATCCATTCGCATCGCTCAATCCAAGGTTAACTGTTGGTGAAGCGATTTTAGAGCCAATGGTAGTACACAACCTTTTCAACAATACTACTGAACGAATACAAAAAGTAAAAGATCTACTTGAAAAAGTAGGTTTAGACGCCTCTTCTTTTGATCGCTACCCCCATGAGTTTTCTGGTGGTCAACGGCAACGTATTGGGATCGCACGGACTATCGCCTTACAACCAAAACTAATTGTATGTGACGAGTCTGTTTCTGCGCTTGATATTTCTGTTCAAGCACAGGTTTTAAACCTTTTAAATGCTTTGAAGGAGGAATTTGGATTTACTTATATCTTTATTTCTCACGATCTAGCCGTTGTAAAATATATGGCCGATCAACTTTTAATTATGAATCAAGGAAAAATTGAAGAATTTGGCGAAGCGGACGACATCTATGCACATCCAAAAAAAGAATATACAAAACGACTCATCAACGCTATTCCAAAAGGTTTATAATACCATTTCTGGGATATCTCCCTCGACAATAAGCTCCCCTTCCGTTGCTGCTTTAATGTCCTCCACAATTACACCTGGTGCTCTTTCCAATAACTTAAACCCTTGATCTGTAACTTCTATAACAGCTAAATTTGTGACTATTTTTTTGACACAATTGACGCCAGTTAATGGCAACCTACAGCGTTTCAAAAGTTTTGATTCACCTCGCTTATTGGTATGCATCATGGCCACAATAATATTTTCTGCGCTAGCCACCAAATCCATCGCGCCCCCCATACCCTTAACCAAGCGGCCGGGAATTTTCCAATTGGCAATATCTCCATTTTCGGCCACTTCCATAGCCCCTAAAATAGTTAAATCGACATGTTGTCCTCTTATCATAGAAAAACTCATGGCCGAGTCAAAATAACTTGCGCCATCTAAAGCCGTAATGGTTTGTTTTCCTGCATTGATTAGATCTGCATCTTCCTCGCCCTCATATGGAAAAGGTCCCATCCCTAAAATTCCATTTTCACTTTGAAATTCGACTTCGATATCTTCTCTAACAAAGTTAGCCACAAGAGTTGGTATCCCAATACCTAGATTGACATAATATCCGTTTTTGACTTCTTTGGCGATGCGTTTTGCAATTCCGTTTTTGTCTAACATAATGATCGAATTTAGGGTTTAGGTGTTAATGTTCTTTGTTCAATGCGTTTTTCATAATCCTTGCCTTGAAAAATCCGTTGAATAAATATTCCAGGAATATGAATTTGATTAGGGTCTAAAGTTCCAACGGGGACTAATTCTTCGACCTCAGCAACAGTAATTTTGGCAGCGCCACACATGTTTGGATTAAAATTTCTTGCTGTTCCTTTAAAAATTAAATTCCCAGCAGCATCTCCTTTCCATGCTTTAACGAAAGAAAAATCGGCCTTAAAGGCATGTTCAAGAACATACATTTTACCATCGAATTCTCGCGTTTCTTTTCCTTCTGCCACCTCTGTTCCATAGCCCGCAGGAGTGTAAATGGCTGGAAATCCGGCTTGAGCAGCTCTACAACGTTCGGCCAAAGTCCCTTGAGGAATAAGCTCTACATCCAACTCCCCAGAGAGCATTTGACGTTCAAATTCATCATTTTCCCCAACATAGGAGGACACCATTTTTTTTATTTGATGCTTTTGTAGTAAAAGCCCAAGTCCAAAATCATCAACCCCAGCATTGTTAGAAATACATGTTAAATTATTGACATTCATAACAACAAGTTCAGAAATTGCATTTTCTGGAATACCACACAATCCAAACCCGCCCAATAGTAAAGTCATGCCACTTTCAACACCCTTTAAGGCTGCTTGTACATTATCTACTTGTTTATTTATCATAATACTATTTTAAGATTTATAAGTTACTAAAATTTAGTTGTAATCTAAAAGTCAATATCTGGTGTAATTTCTAGTTGCTCTAAAATATCGTCGCCATCATTTGATGTCATATTTTCACATTCTGTAATTATGGTTTGTTGTTTTGGTTTTTCAAATTCTTCTTTTGAAATTTTTAAATCTTCATTTTCATAACAGCCTTTCATATAATTGGCCCAAATAGGAAGCGCCATAGAAGCGCCTTGTCCATATGTAATTGTTTTAAAATGTGTTGCCCGATCTTCGCCGCCGACCCATACGCCAGTGACTAAATTGGGGACCATACCCATAAACCACCCGTCACTATGGTTTTGTGTTGTTCCTGTTTTTCCTGCAATGGGATTGTCAAACTTATAGGGGTAACCTGTTATAATTTCTTTATATACGGCTTGATTTTTGGCGAAACTATGACGTAAACGTTGTCCAGAGCCAAATTGGGTTACACCTTCCATTAAATTAACAACAACATAAGCAATTTCTTCACTTAAGACATCTTTGGTTTCTGGTGAGAACTGATACAATAATGTACCGTTTTTATCTTCAATATGAGTAACCATTACGGGTTTTGTATACACCCCTTTATTAGCAAAAGTTGAATAGGCGGCAACCATTTCATAGACACTCAAATCTGGTGTTCCAAGAGCAATAGATGGAACAGCAGGAAGATTTTGTTCTACCCCCAAGCTTTTTGCTAAATTGATAACAGGTTGAGGGCCAATCTCATTCATCAATCTAGCAGTAATTGTATTTCTTGAATTTGCTAAGGCAGACTTTAGCGTTTCAAATCCAGAGTAATTTTTATTTGAGTTTTTTGGGGCCCATGGTTTCACATTTCCAAATTTATTGGCTGGGATTGTAATTTGTGCTTTTGGAAAAGTATCACATGGCGACAAGTGCAGTTGATCTATGGCTGCGGCATATACAAATGGCTTGAACGTCGAACCAACCTGTCGTTTGCCTTGTTTAACCATATCGTACTGAAAATGTTTATAGTTAAACCCTCCAACCCAAGCTTTTACAAAACCCGTTTGAGGTTCCATAGACATCATCCCCGATCTTAAAAATGATTTATAATAACGCATAGAGTCCATTGGAGTCATTACAGTATCAATTTCATTATTTTCTGCCGTCCAAGAAAATATCTTCATTTTTGTTGGTTTTTTAAATGACGCTACAATTTCCTCTACGGGCTTCTTTAAATCATAACGCATTTTTCGCCAACGTTCCGATCGCTTCATCCCTATTTTTAATAGTTGGTCAATCTCTTCTTTTTCTAGATCTAAAAATGGTGCTGTTCGATTTCTTCGTGGTGTGTTTTGAACAAAAAATTCTGCTTGAAGTGCTTTCATGTGGTCTGTAACTGCAACTTCTGCAATAGATTGCATTCGTGAGTCAAGAGTTGTGTAGACTTTTAAACCATCTTTATAGATATTATACTTCTCGCCATTGGGTTTTCTGTTTTCTGGTTGATTAGCCCAATCTTTTAAAAATGTTTTTAAATAAGCTCTAAAATATGTGGCAATTCCCTCTCTGTGCGACTCTGGTGTATAGTTTAAATCCAAGGCGGTTTGCTGTAATGAATCTTTAACTTGTTCTGAAATAAAATCATATTTGGCCATTTGTGCGAGCACCACATTTCTACGGTTTTTTGTCCCAACCGGATTGCGTTTTGGCCTTGGATTGTACAAGGATGAGTTTTTGAACATCCCTACTAACATTGCCGATTCTTTTAGATCTAATGCAGAAGGTTCTTTCCCAAAATAAATGCGAGCTGCACTTCGGATGCCATCGGCGTTGTTTCCAAAATCATAGATATTAAAATATTGAGCAATGATTTCTTCTTTAGTGTATTGTTTTTCCAAGCGTGTAGCAATCACCCACTCTTTTATTTTTTGTGTAATTCGGCCAAGTGTATTTCTTGAGCCTTCACCATGAAAAAGTTGTTTTGCCAATTGCTGAGAAATGGTGCTTGCGCCTCCACCTTTTCCAAGTTTAAAAAGCGCTCTTAATGTCCCTCTTGCGTCAATGCCTGCGTGGTCAAAATAACGAATATCTTCTGTCGCAATTAAGGCATCAACCAAATGTTTTGGAAGTTCATCAAAACCTATGGGAGTGCGGTTGTCTTCATAATAAAACTTGCCTAAGGTTTCGCCATCTGATGAAATAACTTCTGTGGCCAAATTTGTTCGAGGATTTTCTAAAACTGTATGGTCGGGCATGAATCCAAAAGCACCAAATGAGGCCAAAATAAAAATGAATGGAACACATAAAATCCCCACTAGGAATATCATCCAAAACCAACGTTTTGGTTTTGAAAAATCTAATTTTGATGATGTTTTTTTCTTAGTCACAATAAATTATTTACTATTCCAAGTCTTCTATGCAAAACCCCACATCCAAAACGCCCTTCAAAGCGCTTATACCCGAAACTTCATCGAATTTACGCATGGCATGGTTTATTGTTATGGTGTATTCTCCAACTTCCGAAAACACAAAAGGTGTTGCATGCCCTTTATACCATAGTTTATGTTCTTTTATAGACATAAGCCCTCTGCCTAACATAGCGCCATTTGGTAGAGCCATAGTATATTCTAAGGTGTCTTTTTCAATTTTCCCATTAGGATATTCTAAATCAACTTTAAGAAATAAATTACTGTATTTGTAGTCTTCAGATGTTCTTATTTTTATGTATAAGTTTTGATTTTGAAGTGTATCGCTAACAATAAAATCATAAGAAATAATTTGATTTTTATCCCATAAATTATCAACTGAGGTGTAGCGATCAAATGAGCTGTTTTGATTACACGATGTCATCAAAAAAATAGCTAAAAATCCAAACCAAAATCTAGTTTGCATTTCTTTGAGCTTTAGGTTTTTTGTTGCTTTGGTTGTTTTCATTTCGGGGTTTTCGATTCTTAAAGCGTTTTTTATTCCTTTGCCTTTTATTTTTTTTCGGCTTATCAAAACGTGTTAAACTATCTTGTCCAACAACGTTTTCAAAATCAATTTTAGTATCTGTTGTAGCAGAAAGTTCATCAGCATAATCTTCTAAGCTCGTTGCTTTTTCTCCAGACTTGTTCAATGCTATAATCGCATTGGATTGTTCTGTTGTCAACTTAAACCAATTCATCCATTCGCCCTCGTAGGCATACCACATTATTCCTTTAAATATGTCTGTTTTCTGACATACTGCAACCCCTTTTTCTGTTTTGAGTTTAATATTTGTTTTTGGGAATGACTTTAGAGCATCTAAATAAGCATCTAACTCATAATTCAAACAGCATTTAAGTTTTCCACATTGGCCAGCCAATTTTAATGGATTTAAAGATAATTGCTGATAGCGTGCCGCAGAAGTACTTACCGATCTAAAATCTGTAAGCCAAGTCGAACAGCATAATTCTCGCCCACATGAACCAATACCTCCAAGTCGAGCAGCTTCTTGACGCAATCCAACTTGCTTCATTTCAATACGAATTCTAAATTCTCTTGCATATAATTTGATGAGCTCCCGAAAATCAACACGCCCATCGGCAGTATAATAAAAAGTCGCTTTACTGCCATCACCTTGAAACTCAATATCTGAGATTTTCATATCGAGCCTCAAATCTATTGCAAATTGGCGCGCCTTGACTTGCATGGCTTCTTCTCTGTCTCTCGATTCAATCCATATATCAATATCTCTTTGAGAGGCTTTACGATAAATTTTAAACCTTTTTTCTGGAGTTTCGGAAATTTTCTTGCGTTTCATCTGAACCTTTACAAGCTCCCCTGTAAGTGTAACCATTCCTATGTCGTGCCCCGATTCCGCTTGAGTAGCCACAATATCGCCTATACTTAGCGTTAAATTTTCAGTGTTTTCGTAATATTGCTTACGTCCATTTTTAAAACGCACCTCTACCCAATTAAAAGGTATAGCATCATTGGGCAAGCTCATGTTGGACAACCAATCAAAAACAGTCAGTTTGTTGCATGAATCTGTGCCACAAGTTCCATTGTTTTTACATCCTTTTGGCTGACCGCTTTTATTTGTTGAACATGTTGCACACCCCATACTTCTATCTTGAATTTGCTTGTGTAGAACACAAGCAATTGTTTGAATTTATTTACACGTAAATATAAACTTATTTAATAACTAAAAAAAAGATTCAGCACTTACAAAGATGCATTTGACTTAGTCTTTGGCTTTTTTTTAAGTATCTCAAAAATGTTTCTAAGATCTTTTTTGTAAGGTAAATGGTCTGCTCTACCTTTCTTAAAAATGTCATTACTGTTCCCTTGTCCTTTACGTAATGCTTTTTGTTCTTCATAGGGTAAACGATTGATTTCCATACATTGTGTGGAGCAACAGTTTTCCATAGTTTCCTTACAGCTATCGCATTGAATAAAAAGCAAATGGCAAGCTTCGTTAGCACAATTGACATGAATGTCTGCAGGAGATCCACATTGATGACACTGTGCAATAACTTCATCAGATATTTTTTCGGCGCGTCTTTGGTCAAAAACAAAGTTTTTCCCCAAAAATTTATTTTCGATTCCTAGTGCATTGACTTGTCGGGCATAATTTATAATCCCTCCTTCTAGTTGGTATACATTTTTAAACCCTTTGTGCTTATAATAGGCGCTGGCTTTTTCACAACGAATTCCACCCGTACAATACATGACTAGCTTTTTGTTTTCCTTGTGTTCTTTGAGTTGATCTTCAATTAAATCTAAAGAATCTCTAAATGTATCAACATCTGGTGTTACAGCATTTTTGAAGTGCCCTATTTCACTTTCATAATGATTTCTCATATCAACCAAAACAGTATTTTCGTCCTCTATGAGTTCATTAAATTTAACCGCATTGACATGAGTTCCAATATCTGTAACATCAAAAGTATCATCATTTAGGCCATCTGCAACAATTTTTTCTCTCACTTTTACTTTGAGTTTCAAAAATGAATACATGTCTTGCTCAATGGCAATATTCAGGCGGACATTTTCTAAAAATGAAATGGTATCCAAATGCGTTTTAAAAACACCAAAATTTTCGGCTGGGACAGACAATTGTGCATTTATACCTTCGTGGGCGACATAAATTCGTCCAAGAACATCAATTTCGTTCCAGAATAAAAATAAATGGTTTCT
This sequence comes from Flavobacteriaceae bacterium, assembly GCA_965657165.1. Taxonomy (GTDB): domain Bacteria; phylum Bacteroidota; class Bacteroidia; order Flavobacteriales; family Flavobacteriaceae; genus UBA3537. The sequence goes on along the minus strand of CBFHNG010000001.1, from coordinate 24,394 downwards.
GAGTAGTTCAGGATTGCCTATTTTGGCATACTTGTAGAAAGAGATTGTTAGACGGTCTTTACCGGCTTTTTTTATAAGTTCTGCTCTTTCATTATTGCTTAAGTTGTTGTACAGTTGCATGCTATACTCGTGTTAAGTTAATGAATATTTGAGCTACAAATGTAATATTTTTTATTATTTAGAATAATCCGTCAACTTTTTAAAAGCAGATAATTTTGAAAAAACAGTCAGATGAACGTTAAAATTGTACAAAAAGCAGTTTTTATTTGTATAGTTTTTAGAAAGAAATAGTATTTTAGCAAGGCTAAATCAATCCTAAAAAATTTATAAAATGAGTAACGAAAAAGAAGCAAAACTTAAAGCCTTAAAATTAACGCTTGACAAATTAGATAAAGCCTATGGTAAAGGCACTGTAATGAAAATGAGTGATGCTCCAGTAATTGACGTAGACGTCATTTCATCGGGCTCTCTTGGATTGGATCTTGCCTTAGGCGTTGGGGGCTACCCAAAAGGTAGAGTTGTAGAAATTTATGGCCCAGAATCTTCAGGTAAAACAACGCTAACACTTCATGCCATTGCTGAAACTCAAAAAGCTGGTGGAATTGCCGCATTTATTGATGCTGAACATGCTTTCGATCGTTTTTATGCCCAAAACTTGGGGGTAGATATTGATAACCTCATCATCTCTCAACCCGACAATGGTGAGCAAGCGCTAGAAATTGCAGATAATCTTGTGCGTTCTGGTGCTATTGACATGATTGTAATTGATTCTGTTGCAGCATTGACTCCAAAGAGTGAAATTGAAGGAGAAATGGGCGACTCAAAAATGGGGCTTCATGCGCGATTAATGTCTCAAGCCCTTAGAAAACTTACAGGGTCTATTAGCAAAACAAATTGCACAATGATTTTCATTAATCAATTACGTGAAAAAATTGGAGTGATGTTTGGAAACCCTGAAACAACCACTGGAGGAAATGCTCTAAAATTTTATGCCTCTGTACGATTAGACATAAGACGTTCTACACAAATTAAGGATAGCGATGGCACTGTTCGCGGTAATAAAACTCGAGTAAAAGTGGTCAAAAATAAAGTTGCTCCGCCATTCAAACTTGCAGAGTTTGATATCATGTACGGAGAAGGTGTTTCTAAAGTAGGTGAAGTATTGGACCTTGCCGTAGAATTTGATATTGTAAAGAAAAGCGGTTCTTGGTTTAGTTATGACGAAACAAAACTTGGTCAAGGTCGTGATGCTGTAAAGCAAATGATTAAAGACAATCCAGACCTTATGGATGAGTTAGAAGATAAAATCAAAGCAGCGATAAAAGGAAGTGCTGAATAAATAGATTATTGAGTCTTACTACTTTCTAAGGATTTGAGCAATAGGTTATAAACCTCATTGCTCATTTCTTTTGCAGTTTCTTTTTTATAGTTTTCAGGATTTAAAAATGAATGTCCAATGGCTCTCATTTTTCCTGGACTTCCGCTAAAAAAAGTATAAGACAAGCGTTTTTTGTTGTCAAAAAAAGTAATTGGCACTAAAGGTAATTTATGGTCAACAGCCAGACGAAATGCACCCATTTTGAAACGATCTAATGTGATGGATTCATCTGGCACTCCACCTTCCGGAAAAATACAAATACTAAGCCCGCTTTCAATGCGCTTCTGTGCCCTTTTGAAGACCGCTTGTCTACTTTTGGCATTACTGCGGTCAACCAAAATACAGGTGCGTTTGTAGAAAAAACCAAATAATGGAATTCGCGCTAATTCTTTTTTACCAACAAAGACAAATGGATGATCTTTTATAATGACAAACATCAACATGATGTCGGTCATTGAGGTATGGTTGGCCACAAAAATGTAACTTTGACCTTTTTCTAATTTCTGATCCCATTTTATACTCCAATAAAATCCCATTCCTATCAAAATACACTTTGCCCATACTCTCGCTAATTTGAAAAAGAAAGGATACCAAGAGGACTTTAAAATTGAAATGAACAATAAAGGAAATAAAACAACTATAGTAATCCCTACTAAAACATAGAACCAAATTCTATAGAGCATCCAAAGTGGGTATTGTATCAGCTTCATCAACATCAAAACTACTAAAAATATTGAGCCATTTGCTCAAAAAAAGTACCTTTGTAGAGAAATCAATGAAACAAAAGCCACATGGCCAGAATTTTAACGGGGGTACAAAGTACAGGAACACCACATTTGGGAAATATTTTAGGAGCAATCTTACCTGCTATCAAAATGAGTAATGATAGTAAAAATGACTCTTTTTTATTTATTGCCGATTTACATTCATTAACACAAATTAAAAACGCCGAAATTCTGCGTCTAAATACATTATCCACTGCAGCAACATGGCTTGCGTTTGGATTGGATATCGAAAAAACTGTTTTTTACAAACAAAGTGATGTGCCTCAAGCAACAGAGCTTGCGTGGTACCTTAGTTGTTTTTTTCCTTTTTCTAGATTAGAATTAGCCCATAGCTTTAAAGACAAAGCCAGTCGATTAGAAGATGTCAATGGAGGGTTGTTTACCTATCCTATGCTTATGGCTGCCGATATTTTATTGTATGACGCCAATATCATTCCTGTTGGGAAAGACCAATTGCAACACATTGAAATGACCAGAGATGTTGCTTCTAGATTTCATGCCAAAATGGGAGAAACCTTTGTTTTACCTGAAGCTAAAATTCAAGAACAAACCAAGCTAATCCCTGGAACTGATGGGCAAAAAATGAGTAAAAGCAAAAATAATGTTATTGATATTTTTCAAAACGATAAAGCTTTGCGCAAACAAATTATGTCTATTCAAACAGATAGTACGCCCCTAGAAGCCCCTAAAGATTGGAAAACATGCAACTGTTTTGCAATTTATTCCCTTCTAGCTTCAGACGAAGATGTAAAAATCATGAAATCAAACTATGAAGCTGGAGGATATGGTTATGGCCACGCCAAACAAGCGTTATTTGAACTGATTTGTAATACTTTTTCTGAAGAACGCAGCCGCTATAATCACTACATGGCAGAGCCAAAAGAAGTAGAAAAAGCGTTAGCTGTTGGAGCAAAAAAAGCAGCTGCAGTTGCAAATGATGTCTTAGGACGTGTTCGTGAAAAGTTAGGGTACTAAATCAATTCGAATTCTTTTCCAGGCAAAGGACGTACCACACCTTTGAGTTCTAAATTTAAAAGTAAATAGGCCGCTTTTGAGGTTGGTATTTCACAATTCAAGGCAATTAAATCTAAAAGTGTTTTTCCCTCTTTTTTTAAAAAGTCATACACAATTTGTTCATCTGATTCTAAGTCTATAAATAGTGCTTTTTGAATGGGTTTGGGTTTTGTTTCTACATTCCAATTCAGAATATATGGTACATCCGCTGGTGTGGATAACAAATGGGCGCTTTTAGTTTTGATTAATGTATTGCAACCAATGCTTTGCGAATCGCCAATACGTCCTGGAATAGCAAAAACCTCACGATTATACCCAAATGCAATATTAGCGGTAACTAAGCTCCCTCCTTTTGCTCCAGATTCAATAACAATGGTCGCATCACTAAGACCAGCAATAAGTCTGTTTCGCTTCAAAAAATTTGAAGGATCAAACACAGCAGTACTCCAAAAATCTGTAACAAATCCTCCATTTTTTTCTACCACATTGCGGTATTTCTCATGCAAAGACGGGTAGGTGTTTTGTAGTCCTTGTGCCATACATCCAACCGTTTGTAAATTAAGATTTAATGCCGCTTTGTGCGCCGTAATATCTGCACCATAAGCAAAACCCGAAACTATGATTGGATTAAATACAGAAAGTGACTCCACCAATTCCTCGCACTGCTTTTTCCCATAAGATGTAAGTTTTCGAGTCCCTACAATACTAATTACTGGCGATGTATCCCATTTGATGTTCCCTTTTTGAAATAAAACGATTGGTCCATCAATACAATGTTTTAATCGATATGGATAATCTGCATCATCAAAATAATAGGCTCGTATGTCATTTTTTTGGATAAACTCCAGCTCTTTTTCTGCAATTTTTAAAGTATTTGAATGTTGTAATGCATTGATAATTATGGTTCCAATTCCGTCTATAGACTTTAGTGCTTGTTTTGACGTTTTAAAAACTGCTTCTGGACTTCCGCAATGTTGAATAAGTTTTTTGGCAGTAATATCACCAATATTTGGAACGGCCTGCAAAGCCATAGCATAATGTAATTGTGTAGGATTCATTTGGGAAAAATTTGTATGTAAATATATAAAAACTGTTAGATAAACTTCTTGTTTTGACGCCTATGGAAATTCAAAAAAAATTTATACATTTGATTTCATGCAACTAAGCCAATACATAAGTAATCTTCTATACCGCTACGACTGTGTAGTGGTGCCAGAATTAGGAGCGTTTTTGGCACAAAAAATTCCTGCTAAAGTTCAAGAAAACAAGAATTCATTTTATCCTCCATCAAAACGATTGTCATTCAATGCTCAATTGCAAACCAATGACGGTGTTTTAGCAAATCATATTTCAGAAATTGAACAAATATCTTATGAAAATGCATTAGCAAAAATTACGAAGCAAGTGGCAACACTTAAACAGCGTTTGGAAAAAAATGAAACTGTAGAACTTCATAATATTGGCGAATTACAAAATACAAAAGATGGGCAACTCCTTTTTGAACCCTCTTACCACTTAAATTATTTGACACAAGCCTTTGGATTAACACAATTTGTATCCCCTGAGATTTCTAGAGCTAAACACCTAAAAGTAGTTGAAGATATTGAGAGCAAAGCACCCATTGCTTTATCCCCTAGAAAACGAAAAACACAGTCTGTTTTTAAATATGCTGCTGTTGCTGTTGTTATGCTAGGGCTTGGTGGTTTTTTTGGTTCTAATGCGTATATGCAACATATCGAGCAGCAAAACATTTTGGCACAAGAAAAAGCTAATATTGTGTTAGACAACAAAATACAAGAAGCTACTTTTGTGGTTAATACTCCTTTACCTGCCATTACGTTGGATGTGAATAAATCATATGGAAACTTCCATATTGTAGCGGGTGCTTTTAGAATTGAAGCCAATTGCGATCGAAAGTTACGTCAACTAAAACGTCTTGGTTACAATGCTCGCAAAATTGGTAAAAATCGCTATGGGTTGCATCAAGTCGTGTACGATAGCTACCAAACACGACAAGAAGCCCAACGTGCACTTTTCAACATTAAACGTACACAAGACGCTACTGCTTGGTTGCTTATTAAGGCATTGCCTTAAGATTTATTTTTATCATTGTCATACAAATCAATTAATGTAATGTTTATCAACGCATTAGAAATAGCATAGTTGCTTTTATTTGCTTAGGATTAATTTTTTAATTATTTTTAAACTATTACAGTTGATTTTCCCCATTAAATCTACAACATGAAACCTAAAATTATTAAGACAATACTATTGCTTTCAGCAAGTATCTATTTATGTGTTTATTTTTATCTCAATGATTTTTTGTTAAAAAGTATAGGAATTCTGTTATTGGGAATTTCGATTTCAATCCTTGTATTTCTGAAAAATGATAATAAATAAAAAATGCGAAAGATTGTTGAAGGTATAATTGTATTCATAATTACAATTATTATATTTTTAAACTTAATTTTTGATGATTTAATCAATAAATGGGTGTTGTCTTCAGCCTATTTATTACTAGCTGCGATGATTATCATTCAAAAATTCAATCACCCAAAAAAATAAAAACTAATAATTGTACATTTGTGTCATAGATTAAAGTCTTATGAACACAAAACACCCCTCTGATTCAAAAACCACTGTTACAGATTTAGTTTTACCCAGTGAAACCAATGCGATTCACACCCTTTTTGGAGGTGAGCTATTGGCACGTATGGATCGTGCAGCAAGCATTACAGCTCAGCGCCACTCCGAACGTATTGTTGTTACCGCTTCTGTAAATCATGTGGCGTTCAATCATGCCATCCCACTTGGTAGCATTGTTACTATTGAAGCTAAAGTCTCACGAGCATTTAAAAGTTCTATGGAAGTGTATTTGGACGTGTGGTACACCGACAATAATTTTAATGCCCCGATCAAAGCCAATGAAGCTATTTTTACATTCGTTGCAGTCGATGAAAAGGGTAAACCTGTACAAATTCCAGAACTTATCCCTGAGAGTGAACAGGAGAAAAAACGCTATGATGGGGCGCTAAGACGTCGTCAATTGAGCTTAGTTTTGGCCGGAAAAATGGATGCCGAAGATGCGAGTGAGCTTAAAGCGCTTTTTAAAAAAAAATAACTCTCTAGAGTTTATAAATCCAGTGCGAGGGATTCTGAATAGAACTGTCTTTATAAATTCCAAAACTTAAAATAGATTCCCCTGTAGACTTGCTTGTGATGACCTCTCCAATCACTTGTTTTGTACTGACTTTATCCCCTTTACTTACATAAAATTTAGAAAGGTTTTTATACACTGTAATGTAGTTCCCATGACGCACCATAATGGCATTATTCCCATTTTTTGGAGTCATAATTCCTTGTACAGTTCCTTCAAAAACAGCACGAACTTGTTCGCCTTTATTGGTTGCAATACGCACGCCATTACTTTTAATTTTAATAGTAGGGTCAATGGGCGATGGATTCGTTCCAAAACGTAATTTTACCACGCCACTAGCCACCGGCCAAGGTAATTTTCCTTTGTTAGACGTAAAGTTTGCTGCAAGAATTTTTTGTTCTGGAGTTAAAGAAAAAGTAGCCGATTTTACAGACTTCCCCGCTTTTTTATTGGAAGCCGCAATGGCATCTCGAATCAGCTTTTGGATTTCTCGATCTAGCTTGTCTGATTCTTTTTGTTTAGCTTTAATTTGTGTCGAAAATTGAACTAAATTTTTCTGTATTGATTCTATAAGCAATTGTTGGTCTTGAAGCTCTTTATCCAAAATCGCTTTAGCAGATTTATTTTCTGCTACAAGGGTTTGTTTTTCCTTCTTTTGACGCAGTAAATCTTTATTCAATATTTGTAATTTCTCTGTTTCTACTTTTATAATTTCTGCTTGTTGTTTTTGATAATCCGCATACTGTTTGATATACTGTAAGCGCCTGTAGGCTTGTTGGAAATTAGAAGATGATAACAAAAACATAAGCTTGTTTTGGTTTGCTCTATTTTTGTACGATTTTACAATCATACTGGCGTAATTATCTTTTAAAATTTTTAATTTATCACGACGCTTAGAAATTTCATTTTGATTTGAATTGATTTCTCTTGTCAATAAATTGGCCTGCTGATTTGTAATACGAATTAAATTTTTTCGAACACTAATTTTATAATTCAAATCTTCTACAATACTCACCACCGATTTTTTCTCTTGCTTCCCAGCAAACAGCAAATTTGTAATTTGTCTTATTTCCTGCTGCAACTCTCGTCGACGTTCTTCCAGTTGCAATTGTCTTTTGCTTTGTGCATAACCCCCAAAATGGCTCAACACCAATAGCGTAAAGAAAATAAAGGCAAGAAATTGAGTTTTATACGGCATTAGAGTTCAATTGGTTTGTATCCAGTCGGTATCTTAAATGGAAACCGTAATGGCTGATTCAAACTTACGGATTTTAAATTCATTTTCAAGGTAGTTTCCTTTTGATTTTCAACAACTTTAATGGTCATTTGTTGCGGAAATATATCTTCTTCAACGTCTTGAAATGTATGGTATTTTATATCCAATTTTCTGTTCTTATTTGGCTGACTGATTATCTGTCCGTCCAACTTAAAATATGCTGGGTTAATGAGATATAAAACCTCAAATAAAGCATTTTTCTGCTTTGGTGAAAGCGCATATGATTTTGGATGAGGTTCCTTTATTAAATCTGTTGACTTGTGGGCAAATATGGTATGTCCTAAGAGTAAATTTTCAATATGCGTAAAATTAAGTTCCACACCCAAAAGATCCTTAATCAAAGTAAAATCCCCTTCAAAATAGGTATGATCCAGCTTATTATACATTTGGACTTTTTCAGAAGTAATTTTTAATCGAACCATATTTAAAAATGCATTAATCCAAATTGTTTGATTGCGTTCGATACGTAACGTAACGGTGTGAATTTGTGACTTATCGCCCTCAATAAGTTCAATTTTTAGTCGCGATTGTAAGGTTACAAAATCGGACTTTTTCTTGTTATGAGCTTTTATAATTTGCTTTGCTTTTAGCTTTGGATTGAGCGATGATGAAGATGTTAAGGTTTGAGTGCTTTTGCAGCTAAAAATGAAACAAATTGTTAAATAGAATAAAAAATTTCTCATAATTTCAATTGCATTGATTTGGCTTTATCACTAAACGCCTTTGATTTTTTAATATTGTTTTGATTTTTATAAAGTTCAGCTAATAAATTGTAATACTGTACTGCAATTTCATTGTCTTCAAAAATATAATCTAGACCTATTTCGAGCATCTCTAAAGCCTGATTCCATTCTTTTAAAACCAGTTGAGATGTGCCATAAACTAAATATAACTCCAGTTGTGTAGGGAACAATTCCAATTGATCTGTGGTAAAATCTACGGCCTGATTGTATTGTTTTGTCTGCAAATAAAGTTTTGCAACTGTTTTTATGACTGCTAAATTTTCTGGGGTTTCCTCCAATGCCTTTTCGTAGAACTCTAGCGCTTTATCGAACTTGTTTTGTTCTAGAAAATATTGACCCCATTCCAAATTTGAACGGCTAGAAGTATCTAAAGATTCTGCGGGCTGAACTTCTAGTAATACCTCTTTGTACTCTGGATTTTCTTGAACAAAACGCATAAAATCACTCAGCACTTTTACTTTCAAGTAGGGTTCTAAAATATTACTTGATGTAACTATTTTCATTGAAGAAATTGCATTGTTATAGTCTTTGGCCTCCAAATAAAATTTATATAAGGCCACGTGTGCAATATGAGATTTTGGATGATTTTTTAGAAATAACTTAGCTGTAGAAAATGCATCTTCTTTTAAGTTATATTGGCTTAAGGTAAAAATAAGATTAAGAAAATTTTGTTCATTTTCTGGTGATTCTTTCAAGCGCTTTTTTAAGAACTTGATATGCCCTTTTTGATCTTGTGCTCGTTTATATATTTCTATTCGTGTTTGATCGCGTTTTTCTTGATACCCATAGCGTTTGTCCATAACTTCTATTTGTGCAATCGCTTCGTCAAACCGGCCTGAGCTGGCATACAAATTGACTAAATCTTCTTCATAATCCTTGTCTTTGTATAATAGTGATTTTACTGTCTCTATGGCTTTATTATAATTTTTTTGATGCACATAGAGATGATATAATTTTTCTTTAAACCAAAAATTATTAGCCTCTAAATCAATGGCCTTTTTTAAATTGCTTTCCGATTGGCGGTAGGACTTTGTTTTAAAATAAAGGTCTCCTAATTCATAAAAAATAACAGCACGCTCTGGGAACAATTCGGCACATTTTACAAAGGCGTCAATGGCTTTGTAGTAATTGTCTATCCCTTTTTGTTTCAGACCTTCATAAAAATAATTTTGAAACTGTATTTCTGAAGGTGGTTTTATGGATTTGGTAAGGCTATCATTTTCAATTTGAGCAGGACTATTTAGTCCAATTAAAAACCCGAAAAAAAACAACAATATAAAACGCATGTTTATCATTGACGGCCAGTGCTTCCAAATCCACCTTCTCCACGGCTAGTCTCCGACAAATTTAACACCTCGTTCCATTCGGTACGTTCATGTTTGGCGATGACCATTTGAGCCACTCGATCGCCATTATTGATGGTAAAAATATCATTAGAAAGATTGACTAAAATGACCCCTATTTCTCCTCTATAGTCAGCATCAATGGTGCCAGGACTATTAAGTACAGAAATGCCATGTTTTGCCGCCAGTCCACTTCGTGGCCGAACTTGAGCTTCATACCCTACAGGAAGTTCCATAAAAAGACCTGTTGGAATGATTGTTCGTTCCAGAGGCTTTAAAACTACAGCATCAACAATATGTGCGCGAAGGTCCATACCTGCAGAGGCGATGGTTTCATAGGTTGGTAAAGCGACAGAGGATTTATTGATAATATTAATCTTCATAACTAAGATTTAACAAGTTGTTTTAAAAAGGTTTTTTCTTTGATCCATATAACGGTTGTCAAAATTAAAATAAAAAGAATACCAATAAAATATTGTCCTCTAAAAACATAAAATGAAAGCCCCGATAACATAATAGACAGCACTAAATAAAGCCCTATTTTTTTTAAATTATAAGGTACAGCATAGTATTTTTTACCCAATGTATAAGAGGTCATAGCCATAATTGCATAGGCGAAAAGCGTTGCTGTGGCAGAGGCCATATATCCAAATTTTGGTATAAATATGATATTAATCAAGAGTGTGATGAGTGCTCCAAAAATAGAAATATAAGCGCCAAATTTGGTACGGTCAGTAATTTTATACCATACTGAAAGATTGTGGTAAATACCTAAAAATAAATAGGCTAGCAACAAAATAGGAACCACAGTCATGGCTTCCCAATAGGCCTCGTTTGGAATCAAAATCAATTTTAAAACATCCACAAAAACCACAACTGATAATAATATCAGAGCGCCAAAAATGACAAAGAATTCTAAGATTTTAGCATAATTCGTTTTGGCATCTGTGTCTTTTGCGTTATCGAAAAAGAAGGGCTCAACACCAAGTCGATAAGCTGTTGCAAAAAGCATCATAAACAACGCTAGTTTGTAACACGCTGAGTATGTTCCTATGGCGTCTTTAGATAAGTTTTCTGGAAGTAGGCGCTCTAATAAAATACGATCGAAGGTTTCATTAATTGAAAAGGCAACGCCTGCCACAAGGACAGGAAAAGCGTAGCGTAACATTTTTTTCCAAAGCACTGTACTAAAAGAATAGTTCAATTTAAAATAAAAAGAAAGCAAAAGTAGAAGGGTAACGCCACTGGCAATAACATTAGCAATAAAAATATAATGAACTTCAAAATCTGGCCTGTAGAGTGTCTCCCAAAAAGTAGAAGTTTCAGCCCATGATTTTAAATATAAAAGCAAAAAAATATTAAGCCCTAAATTTAAAATAACGTTTGTAAGTTTCACTAGAGTGTATTGAATAGGTTTTCCTAATGCCCTTAAATAAGCAAAGGGAATAATGACCAGCGCATCAAAAAATAGAATCCAGAGCACCAAAACAAAATAGTCGGCATCAATATGAATAAGGTTTGAAAGATCTTGCCTAAATATATAGCCTATTACCAAGACCAAAGTTGAAGTCAATAATAAGGAAATAGCTGAGGTACTTAACACCGTTTTTTTATGTTCATCACTATTAAAAAACCGAAAAAAAGCTGTTTCCATGCCATAGGCCAAAAGGACATTGAATAAGACAAAGTAGGCAAAAATAAGAGAAACATCGCCGTAGTCGGCCACATTTGATAGCACAGACTTGTCGGTGTGCAAACGTACCAACAAAAAGCTAATCATCTTGGGCACTACTGTTGCTAGGCCATAGATAAATGTTTGTTTATAAAGCGTTTTTAAACGACTCAAAGTAATCCTTTTGTGAGCTTAAAAATACACTTTTTAAACCATTTACAATAATTATTCTGTAGGGTCAGGAGAAAACAGAGGGTATGAAATTTTTAAGCGACGCTCTAAATTTTCAATCTTACAATAATAGCGTTTCCCTTTCATTAAATAACTCAATACACAAGCATTGTTTTCAATCTTGAATGGAGTTGAATTGTTGAGCGGAAGAAGTTGGTTGTTTAGCTCTTCTAAAGGCTCATTACTCAATATTATATCTTGTTGTTTGTTGTTGTTTGTATTTATATGACCAACTATAATTTGTTGTTGAACGACTGCTTTTGTACGCTGACCTTGAAAATGAATACTATCGGGTACAATAGCATTAAGATTTTTAATGGGCAAAATTACATCAATTCCACTGCCACCACCTTGTACTCCAGAACTCCAGGGCTGATAATAAGGCGATTCTATTTGAAACGGTATTTTTGATTGGAAATGTATTGAACGAGTGCTTTTACAACTATTTAAAGAAGGAAAAAAAAGAGACAAAGTGATATAAAAATATTTAAAATTCATTTTATCATTTAATTATAAAATTAAACCCAAAGAATACTGCAAGACCCGAAGCAGATTTAAAGTCAGTTGTAATATTATATGCTCTAAAATATGGTAAATGAAATTGAAAATATAATTTATTATTAAGCCTGTAATTAGCGCCTCCACCAACCGCGAAAATGGTGAGTGCACTGTTTTCAATTTTACCAGAGTATAATGTTCTGTCTTCATAACCAAAACCATATCCTAATTGCCCAAAAACATTAAATTTTTGGCGATAAAAAAAATAATATTGAACAGACGGAACAAACCCTAAAGAATTTATTTGATTGTTTGAGTTGTTTTTAAAAAATGTTGTGTTTGACGCATAAAAACTACCTTGAAAAGATAGAGTTTTTGAAGTATGGAACTCTAAACTAATTTTCCCAATTATTCCAAAATCTTTAGCATTATTAATTTCAACTGGAAACGGGGATGCGGTTATTGAAAGTGAAACTGATTTGTTTTGTTCTTGTGTATATGCTGACATATAAAAAAACATAAAAGATAATAATAAGAAATACTTAGGATTCATAAGTTGGGGTTTAAATAATCAAATACTATCAAATTTCATTCCACAAAAAAGCCCCGCAAATGCGAGGCTTTATAGATGTTTTTTTGAATCTCTTAGTTATTCAATGCTTCAGCTCCGCCAACAATTTCTAAAATTTCGTTGGTAATAGCGGCTTGTCTTGCTTTATTATAAGTGAGTTTTAATTGATCTCTAAGCTCAGTAGCATTGTCGGTCGCTTTGTGCATGGCAGTCATTCGTGCGCCATGTTCACTAGCAAAACTATCACGAATTGCTTTGAACAATTGTGTTTTTAAAGATTTTGGAATTAATGTTTCCACAATCTCTGCTTTTGATGGTTCAAAAATATAATCTTGATTTGCATCTGTCCCATCTGCACTAGGAACAATTGGCAAAAATTGCTCTGTGGTTACGATTTGAGTTGCAGCATTTTTAAATTTATTATAAACCAATTCAATTTTATCAACGCTTCCTTCTTCAAATTTTTGCATCAATAACTCAGCGATTTGCGCTACATTATCAAAAGTAAGGTCATCAAAAACAGTACTTTCATTGGCTAAAATTTCATACTCCTTTGAAAGGGCGTCGTTTGCTTTTTTACCAATTGCGACAACCGAAACCTTTTTCCCTGCATAGCTGTTAGCCAAATGATTGGCTTGTTTTATGATGTTAGAATTAAAAGCGCCGCATAATCCTCTGTTGGAAGTAATGGCGACAATAAGAACGTTTTTAACTTCACGCTGATCTGCAAATTTACTTCCGCTATCGGCATCCAAAGTTGCGCTTAGGTTTTGTAGAAGTTCCGTCAATTTGTCGGCATAAGGACGCATCGCTGTGATGGCGTCTTGTGCTTTTTTGAGCTTCGCCGCAGACACCATTTTCATGGCGCTGGTAATCTGCATCGTAGACGATACGGACGAAATTCTGTTTCTTATTTCTTTTAAGTTTGCCATGCTTTAAATTAGTTCTTTAATTTAAAATTAATTGTATTTGGCTGATAAATCTTGTGCAACTTTTGTTAAAGTATCTGTTACCTCATCCGTCAATTTACCTGATTTAAGTGTGGCCAAAGCATCACTGTGTTTTGCTTTCAAGAATTCGATAAACTCAGTTTCAAATTCTTTAACTTTATTTACAGGTACATCACGCAATAAGTTCTTAGATCCTGCATAAATAATCGCAATTTGATCTTCTACTGTGTATGGGTCGTTTTGTGCTTGTTTTAATATTTCAACGTTACGCTTACCTTTTTCAATCACGTTAAGTGTCACCGCATCTAAATCAGATCCAAACTTGGCAAATGCTTCCAATTCACGGAACTGTGCTTGATCTAATTTTAGTGTTCCAGAAACTTTTTTCATGGACTTAATTTGTGCACTACCCCCTACACGAGATACCGAAATACCAACGTTAATGGCTGGACGTACACCAGAATTAAATAAATCTCCATCCAAGAAAATCTGACCATCTGTAATTGAAATTACATTTGTTGGAATATAAGCCGATACGTCTCCTGCTTGAGTTTCAATGATTGGAAGTGCTGTTAAAGAACCTCCTCCTTTTACCATAGGCTTAAGAGAGTCAGGCAAATCGTTCATGTCTTTTGCAATGGTATCGTCATTAATAACTTTTGCCGAACGCTCTAACAAACGTGAATGTAAGTAAAAAACGTCTCCTGGGTAGGCCTCACGTCCTGGTGGACGACGAAGCAAAAGTGATACCTCACGATAGGCAACCGCTTGCTTTGATAAATCATCATAAATAATCAATGCTGGACGACCAGTATCTCTAAAATATTCTCCAATCGCAGCTCCTGCAAATGGTGCATATACTTGCATTGGCGCAGGGTCTGAAGCATTGGCTGCTACAATTGTAGTGTAGGCCAAAGCCCCTCTATCTTCTAATGTTTTTGCAATATTGGCTACTGTAGAAGCTTTTTGCCCAACAGCAACATAAATACAATATACAGGCTCTCCTGCATCGTAAAACTCTTTTTGATTTAGAATAGTGTCAATACAAACCGTTGTTTTTCCTGTTTGACGGTCACCAATAACAAGCTCTCTTTGTCCACGTCCAACTGGAATCATGGCATCAATAGATTTAATTCCTGTTTGAAGTGGCTCAGTTACTGGCTCACGAAATACAACACCAGGTGCTTTTCTTTCTAATGGCATTTCATAAACATCGCCTTCAATTGGTCCTTTGCCATCAATTGGTGCGCCAAGGGTATCCACAACACGCCCTACGATACCTTCACCAACATTGATGGAAGCAATCCGCCCTGTACGTTTTACTGTAGATCCTTCTTTTACAACTTTGGAAGCACCTAAAAGTACAATCCCCACGTTGTCTTCTTCAAGGTTAAGAACGATGCCTTCAAGACCTCCATCAAACTGAACTAGTTCTCCGTACTGTGCGTTTGAAAGTCCGTAGGCACGAACAATTCCATCACCAACAGTCAATACAGTTCCTACTTCGTCCAAAGAAGCGGTGGCTTCAAATCCTGAAAGTTGTTGCTTTAAAATTGCTGAAATTTCAGCTGCTTTTACGTCTGCCATTTTAATCTATTTTAACTCATTGAACTCAAAATGAGTTCTTTTTAATTTGTTATAAATTTACTTTTAATTTCATTCAATTGGTTAGAAACACTTGCATTGTACTGCTGGTCTCCAACACGTAAGATGAACCCACCAAGGATAGTTTCATCTACAATTTTGGTCAAGGTTACTTCTTTACTAGATAAAGCTTTTAACTTTGCCATTACCTTTTTTTCTAAAGCTTCAGTCATTGGTACTGCGGTGGTTACCGTGGCTTGTTCTTTATTGTTAAGCTCATCATATAAACGCTTATATTGAAATGCAATTTGTTCTAATAAATCAACACGCTTGTTTTGTGCTAAGGTGGTGAACAAAGACTTTACTTCTGTTCCAGACGTTGAAAAAACATGTTCCAAAATAGCTGTTTTTTCTGAAAGCTTTACAACTGGTGATTTTAGTACTTCGTTCAGCTCAGGATTTGAAGCAATAGCATTAGCGATGTGATTCATTTCTTTATGAATTTTCGCTGATGTATTGTTGTCCTCGGCCACACTTAAGATGGCCTTAGCATATCGAATGGCTGCTCTTGTCCCTGACATATATTTTAATTTAAACTAGCATCATCTAACATCGACTCAACTAATTTTTCTTGCTTTCCTTTATTTGATAATTCTTCCCCCAATACTTTTTCTGCAATAGAAATAGAGAGGTCGGCAACTTGTGCTTTTAAATCTGCAATAGCTGCTTTTTTCTCGGTTTCGATAGCGGCTTGGGCTTGTGCGACCAACTTGTTGGCTTCTTCTTTGGCTTCTACTTTAGCGTCGTCAATCATTTTATTTTTGAGTTCGCGCGCTTCTTTAAGCATGGTTTCGCGCTCCGCACGTGCTTCTTTTAAGAGCTTTTGATTATCGGCTTGAAGATTTTCCATTTCCTTTTTTGCATCATCTGCAGCACTAAGTGCATTTTTGATGCCTTCTTCTCGCTCATTTACAGCATTAAGAATTGGCCCCCATGCATATTTTTTTAATAGCAATAATAGCCCAAGAAAAAGTAATGTTTGCCAAACAAACAGTCCAAGTGAGAATTCTTCTAATAATTTTTCCATAATAATTTTATTATGATGATGTTTTTAGTTTAATTAAAACAACCTTGCAACCAACCGTTGCAAGATTGTTTTTTTGGATTAAGATTATACTGCAAATAATGCTGCAAATCCAATACCTTCAATCAAGGCTGCTGCAATAAGCATAGCTGTTTGAATCTTTCCGTAAGCTTCTGGTTGACGAGCGATAGCTTCCATTGCGGAACCACCGATTTTACCAATACCTAAACCTACTCCGATGACAACTAAACCTGCACCTACCATTACTGGAATTTCCATATATATGTATTTAAAAATTAAACATTCAATTTTTATTGCTCAAAATTACTAATGAGCGTGTGCTTCATCATGATGCTCGTGCTCCTCAGAAGCAAAACCAAAATATAAAGCCGATAACATTGTAAAAATATATGCTTGTAACAATGCTACCAATACTTCAATTAGTGAGATGGCAAAGGCCAATCCAAAGGATAATGGACTTCCCAACCAACTTTTAAATAAAAACATTAGACCAATCAAACTCATCAATACAATATGCCCTGCTTGCATATTGGCATACAGACGGATTAATAATGAGAAGGGCTTAATGAATATCCCTAGTACTTCAATAGGGATTAATATGATGTACAAAAGAATCTTTCCATACCAAGGCATAGAGTCTCCTAGTGGATCAAAGATATGTTTCCAATAGTCTTTTGTCCCTGTAAAATTTGTGATTAAAAACGTTAATAATGCCAATGCAAAAGTGACTGCAATATTGCCTGTGACATTGACACCAAGTGGCGTGAGGCCAAAAATATTTAAAAACCATATAAAGAAAAATACGGTGAGTAAAAATGGCATGTAGCGCATGTACTTTTTTTCTCCAATATTTGGAATGGCAATATCGTCTCTAATGTACAGTACAATAGGCTCAAAAAATCGGCCAAGCCCTTTGGCTACTCCATTATTTTCTCCATAGGATTTTCCTAATCCTCTAAAAAGAAAAAACATAAGCAGAGCTGTAATCAATATCATTACAACACTTTTTGTGATGGAAAAATCTAATGGTTTTACATTTGTGGGGTGATTATGTTCATCATAATTTATGGTTCCCTCAGCATCTGTTTTATAAATTTTGTTGTGGTAGAGTTTGTAATAATTCCCATCAACCTCTGCTAGGGTTTCTCCATGATGAAACTTGGATGAAGCAAAAACTTTTAAACCCTCGTCCCATAAAATTACAGGAAGAGGTGCGCCTATGTATTTGTGCTCGCCATCATCTGTGGTGTACGAAAATAAACTAAAGTCATATGAATCTTGAAGGTGGTGCTGGATGTATGCTTTTATTTCAGCTTTTTTGTCTGTTTTTGGGGCATCTCCTCCAGCCATCACAAAAAATGGCACAAAAAAGAAAATCAGTGTAATCGCTTTCAAAGTTAATTTGCTTCGCATTAGCAGATTTTTATCGTTGTATAAAATCGGTGCAAAGTTATGGTTTTCTATCAAAAACAAAAACAATTTTAAGGACTTTATTTTAAGTTCAAAAAACTGTTCGAAAAAACGATACAAAATCTACATTTTGTTGAGTTGTTTACTGAGGTAGTATGTTTCTAAAACAAGACAAATGGTGTAAGGAATAAAAAATGAAAGAAATTCAGAAAAAATTATTTGATCATCTGCTTTATAGGGTCCATAAAACACCATAAAAAACACAAGAAATTTAATAAAACTACTTGTCAAAAACAAAAAGCCAATCTGGTTATTATATTTTTCTTTTAAGGCTGTTAATCCCCAAAAAATCCCTATAGCTAACACAGCATTGATTACATAGGCCTCTATAATTAGATGTTGAAACTTAGGTAAATTCAAAAACGTATTTAGAAAAATATGAATTACAAATACGATGCTTAAAAAAATGAAGATGCGTTGAGAAAAAAATTTTGTAATTGTGTTCACTTTCTTTGGATTTTTTTGAGCTGCTTCAAGACAACATATAGCCCAACTGCAACTCCAAGAATTGCACCTAGAGCTACAAATATTTTTTTTGAATGACCAAAATGAGCATCAAGCCATTTACCAAAACGGACAAAAACAAAAACAAATATTCCCATTTGAATTCCAAGTCCAGAAAGTGCGGCAAGATTTTTAAGCGGATTGTCCTGATTTGGCTTCTGTTTCAATTGTTGGTTTGGGTTGTGTTTTTAGCTCTTTTACAGAGTCTTTCATTTGACAATTTGCATTGAAAGATGCACCAGGTTCTACGGCAAGTTTTCCTGTTTGAACCTCGCCTTGAACACGAGCAGTATTGCGCAGGCTTAGTGTTTCAGAAACAACTAATTCGCCCTTAAAAACACCTTCAATATCGGCGTTGTTACAGGACAGACTTCCGTTAATTTTTCCTGTGCTCCCAATGACTACTTTACCTTTTGTAGTCAGTGTTCCTATTATAGTGCCTTCAATTCTAAAGTCGCCTTCACTCTTAAGGTCTCCCTCAAAAGTAGTCCCTTGTGCAATTGTATTTTGCTGCGATAATAGGCCTTGTTGAGATCTGGGTTTTTTAGTATCTGTAAACATAATCCTATATTTTAATTTTTATAATCTTCTAAATAACGTTCTAAGTTTTTGTGGATTTGAAGGATTTTATAGTTTTCTGATGAAATTGCAAAAAACGGTCTTTTAAAAATTTCGTTGTCTTGTTCATCAATTAAAGCTGTAAGGCCTTTAGCTCCATTTATACTCTTTAGTCCATGAACAACTACAAATGTAGTATTTATATTATATATATCCTCAGAGACACTCAGTTGAAGAACATCTTCCTTCTCAACCAAGTTTGTTAATTCTTCTTTAAAGTTGTTTATAAACTCTTTTTCGCTATTGTTAAACCTAAAAATTGTTTTGAAATGATTTCCTGTAGAAAACTCTTCAAAAGAATCATTCTCTAAACTTGATAAAATATTATCTATAATATCTTGTGTTTGTTTTCCTTCGGGGCTATTTGGATAATTTAATGCAATATAATTTAGACCCTCCTTGTAGTCTTTAAAGCCATATAGACGTCCCTTTGCACTTGCTTTCAGTAATTCGAGTTTTGGTACAATTTCATCCCCTTCAAATCGAAGGATTTCATCTTCACATAAATCAATGACCTCTTGGTATTTGCTCGCTTCAAACTTCTCAAAAAGGGCTTTGTATTTTGCTTCAGGTCCTTGAATATCATTTTCCAAAACTGCCGCTGGATTTTTTAGTATTTGAGCATATCTAGACGTCGGATAGTCTTGAATGATACTTGTTTTCATTGATGTTGCTAATGACTCGTTTGAAAGTAAAGTATAAACTTTATAGAGATTATATTTAGCAGGCAATACCAGTCGTTCTTCTGGATTTTGACGCAAAAGGGCTTCTAATTTTTCCTTTGATCGTTTATAGTCTTTAAATTTATTTTTATAAATCAATCCTAATTGATAATACGCAAAATTTCTGTCCTTGGCTATGCTATCAATTTTACTGGGCTCTTTTGGAATTTGATTGATGTAATACGCTGCCGTAAGAGTGCTGGCTGTATTTTCCTTAGTCGCTTCTGCTGTTGCTCCGTTTTGAACAACATTAGCTAATGTTTTTTTAGACCATCGCCAATTATCTTCCAATGGACGATTCCCCCAAATATTTACAAATTCACTTTTGCCATAAGCAACCGTTGTTGTTTCATAAAAATAAAACGTCCCCGCTTTTTTGGCTTTATCAGTTGAAAACCCAGGTGTTGAGTTGACAAATTTTTGCTGTTGTGCCAATTTTTTCTCTTGTTCTGCTTTTATTTTTTGTATCAGTTGATTGAAATATTGTTCTTGCTCATCCTTTGTCATTGCCACAAGATTCAAAACACTATCATTAGTTTGTGCAATGGATTCGTAGTAAATAACATCTTGAAGATTGTCTAGTCGCTTTTTTACTGCTCTATGAGGCTTAGAATTTGGTTTATAATTCAAAAGCGTACTGTCATAGTAAATCCCAGCCGCAGAATATTGAGATTTATCAAAATAAAGATCCGCAATGCTGTGATAATTCAAAGCATTCAGATAGTAGTCTTCAGAATTTGTTCTTAAAGAGTTATTGAAATAAGTAATGGCAAGGGAGTCAGAATTTAGTTTCAAGTGGTGTTTTGCAATCGTATGGTGAATACGGTCCAAATACGGCCTGTGTTCTCTGTTTTCTTCAAGGTCTGACAATAATTCACTTAGAGTCTCAAGGTCTCCATTGTTATAATCAAAATTATGTATTTGTTCTAAAAAAGCATTAACTCTATAGGCCATAGGCACATTTCGATTGAGTTTAATCACCTGTTGGAAAGCCATGTTGGCACTGTCTTTTTTACCCATTTGATTATAAAGTTGTCCTTCAATAAAATACAATCGCCCTTTAAAAAATTTGTTTTTGGTAACTGTATATGCATTTTTTAAGTGAACAAGAGCAGAGTCCAATTGGTTTGTATTTATGTATGCTTGCGCTAAAGTAGATTGCGCTTCTGCCTGGTTGTTTTTAGATAAGTCGTTTTTTCCAATTATATCTTTTAAATTTTCAATAGCAATCGCCTCATTTTGCAAACGCAAGTTTGTTTTGGCACGCCAAATTTTGGCTAAATTTACATTATCGCTTGCAGGGTATTTAAATAAAATATAATTAAAAGCTTCGAGGGCTGGGATAAAACGCCCACTAAAATAACGTGTCTGACCTAAGAGGATGTAGGCCTCATCAATCTGTGGATTTTTTTCTTTTCCTTTAATGTTCATCCCGTGGGTTTGAACAGCCTTGACCGCTTTTTCTTCTGCACGATCAAAATTTGGATTTTGTTTTTCTCTATCTGTAGAAAATTCATCAGAAATGCTAAGACGTTCAAGGGGTAAAATCTCCCAATAATTATCCTTGTACGATTCTTCTATTTCTTTTAGACCAGCTTCAAGCGCTAAATTTCCATTATACAACACATTATATCTTGTATTTAAAGAATGCCAATTACGGTTGAGAAATTTATCTTTTTTGCGGGAACAACTAGAAAAAATCGAAATAAGGATTATAAAACTCAGGATATGTTTAAATGTGCATCTCAATTGTGGGACGTTTTTTTGTTTATTTATAACTTAAAATACTCTATAAATTGTATACAAAGTTTGTAAAAATACTCATCTTTTTGAACAAAACTAATTTTTTATCTGGTTTTAGTAATTTTTCATTAAATATAATCTAAATAAAAATATAAATTTTGGCGGTATGTTAACAAAATATCCGTTCTAAACTTTAGTACTTTTGTCTTTTAAAATTAGTAAATGGCAATTTTTTATTCTCTTACCATAAAAGCAATACATCGCGAAACTTCAAAAGCTGTAAGCATTAGTTTTGATGTCCCTGAAAATATAAGATCCACTTTTAGTTTTTCAGCAGGACAATACCTTACGCTCAAAACAAAAATTGACGGCCAAGAAGTGCGCCGTGATTATTCTATAAGTGCAAGTCCTTCTAGTGGTGATTTGACAGTCACAATTAAAGAAATTGAAAAAGGTTTGTTTTCATCTTTTGCAAACCAAGACCTAAAAGCAGGAGATGTTTTAGAAGTTGCTCCCCCAAATGGTCGCTTTACGTTTATTCCAAACTCAGAAGATCAAAACACTGTAGTTGCTTTTGCTGCTGGTAGTGGAATAACCCCCATAATGAGCATTCTTAAAACTGTTTTAGAGTCTAGTGATACCCAAAAATTTGTTCTTTTATATGGAAATAAAACACCGCAAGACACTATTTTCTTTCAAACCCTATCAGAACTTAAAGCGCAATACTCCAAAAGACTAGTACTTCAACATGTATACAGTCAAACGCAAAGTGATGATGCCCTTTTTGGTAGAATTGATAAAGGAAATACAAACTATGTTCTAAAAAATCTAATTGATATAGAAACATCTTCTGCCTTCTATTTATGTGGTCCAGAGGCAATGATTCAAACTGTTAAAGAGGTTCTCATTGAGAATGACGTTGCCGAAAGTAAAATATTGTTTGAACTTTTTACAGCGGCATCCACACCATCAAATGATGCAAATGATGAGAAAATTAGTTCTAATAATGGTCACGTTGAAACTACCATTTTGGTAGATGATGAAACTGAGGTATTCGTTATGAACCCCGATCACACTATTTTGGAAGCGGCATTAAAGCAAAATTTAGATGTCCCATACTCCTGCCAGGGTGGTGTCTGTAGTAGCTGTATTTGTAGAATAACTGAAGGGTCTGCAGAAATGCGTCAAAATAGTGTACTCACAGATAGTGAAGTGGCGGAAGGATTGGTGCTAAGCTGTCAGGCGGTGCCAACATCCTCTAAAATTTTTGTCGATTTTGATGATATTTAAAGCGCTTTTTGAACCGCTTCTACAATAGCCTCTTCTGAAATTGATGCAATTGCTTTTTCATAGCCATTCGGAAAATGATTTCCATACACTGAAGTTGGGATTTTGGGAAATTGTTCTTTATCTGCCAACAAACAGTTTTCTATGGGTTGATTAAAAGGCTTAAAACCAGAGTAGGGGTGAGTCACTCCCCACAATGTTAGCACTTTGATGCCCATCATGGCAGCCATATGTGCATTTCCAGAATCCATAGCCAACATAACTTTTAGGTGCGACATCAATTGCAATTCTTCTTCGAGTGAAAATTGTCCAGCAATAGAAATCACATTTTCATATGTCTCGGCCAACGCATTGAGCTTTTTAGTCTCCTCTTGACCACCGCCAAACAAAATTATAGTTCCACTTTTTTCAGAAAGAATTTTTACTAAATTTTTTGTTTTTTTAAATGGATATGTTTTTGAGGCATATGCTGCAAACGGTGCAATTCCAATATAGGGTTGAGCTCTATTTTTTAATATTGGTTCTATATTTTTTGAAAGTGGATTGGTTTTTGGAAAACTAGGATGTTCTAAAGAAAAGTCAAATCCTAATTTACGAATCACATCGGCATACCGTTCGACCATTGGACGTAATGGTCTAAAAATTGTACCAGAAATTAATTGTTTTTTTTCTGTACGTCCTTTGTCTAAAACACTCCACTTATTCGTTGAGAGTAAAAGGCGCAGTACTTTGGTTCTCAACACATGATGCAAATCTGCAATGGCATCTATTTTTAATGTTTTAATTTTTTTTGAAAGGCGTATGAGTCCAAAAACTCCTTTATAGTCAATATTGAAATCAACAGGGATAACCTCAACACTACTCAGGTGATAAAAAAGAGGAGCAAATTGTTTTTTGGTGAGTACAGAAACTTTATGTTTTGGATGAGCTTTTATAAATGCGGCGACAACAGGCACTATCATTGCAACATCTCCTAGAGACGAAAATCGAATGATGAGTATGTGTTTTGCAGTGCCTTGCAAATAACTGTTTTATTTAACGCCTCTTAGAACAGGGTTCAATTCGTCGTCGTTGTACATTTTCATTTGTTTGTACACTTTCATGTATTTATCGCCATTTGCAATATCTTTTAAAAGATCGTCTATGGCTGTTGAAAGGTCTTCTCTTTGTTCTAGCAATGTGTCTAACTTCTTTTGACAAGCTGCTTTGTGGGTGTCAGTTGCATCACCACGAACGGTTTCCAAATGCATATGATAAATTTTTAAAGCTAAAATTGAAAGGCGATCTATGGCCCATGCGGGGCTTTCAGAATTGATTTTGGCATTGCTTTTTGGTTGTACATTTTTGTGAAGGTCCAAGAAATAACTATCAATGTATTCAACAGTATCGGTACGATCTTGATTTGAAGCATCAATCATACGCTTCAATTTTAAAGCAGCTACAGGATCAATTTTAGGGTCACGAATAATGTCTTCGTATGCCCACTGTACGGTGTCAATCCAACATTTTCTA
Source organism: Flavobacteriaceae bacterium (assembly GCA_965657165.1). GTDB lineage: Bacteria > Bacteroidota > Bacteroidia > Flavobacteriales > Flavobacteriaceae > UBA3537. The sequence goes on along the minus strand of CBFHNG010000001.1, from coordinate 231 downwards.
TAGAGCAAATGGGCTATTAAATCTTCATTTTTATCATACTTATTTTCAAAAGGTTGATCGACAGTATTCTTTATTTTATATGTTGCGATAACATCTTGAAAAATTGAATTGGCTTTATTGGAAAACATAGTTATTTTATTTATGCTGCAAATATAATGCAATTCTTTTGTTAAAGGTGGAGGAGGTTATGAATATTGAGTCCTATTTTGGTTAAGGCAAGTCCCAAAATCA